>NZ_QHJN01000052.1:0-45631 GCF_003947565.1 Actinomadura sp. WAC 06369
CGTCCGACCCCCGCCCGTCCGACCGGGGCGCGGCGGGCCGGGGCGCGGGTCAGGGGGCGATGCGCCGGGCGAGCCAGGCGAGGGCCATCGGGTAGCGGTAGTCGATGCCGCCGTGCGCGGCGTCGAACAGCTCGAAGCGGACGGCGTCGTCGGCGACGCCCGCGTCCCGCAGGGCCGCCCGGAACGCCTCGGCGCCGACGTCGAGGTACCACTCGTCGCGGGTGCCGCCGTCGATCCAGATGGCGCGCTGCGCGCGCAGCGCGTCCGCGTGGGCGGGGGCCATCCGCACCGGGTCCCAGGCGAGCCACCGCTCCCACACGTCCTGCCGGATCACGCCGGTGACCGGGTCGAACGGCAGCTCGGGGGTGCCGTCCTCGCGGGCGGAGTAGCAGACCGCCATGCCGAGGACGTTGAGCAGCGCCATGTCCTCGGGCTCGGTGAACGCGACCCGGGAGTTGAAGGCGTCCCACCAGCGCATGATGTCGCCGCCGTACTTGCGCAGGTGCCGGACGCACTTGGGGAACTCGGTGAGGTAGCAGTACTCGAACAGCGCGTCGCCCGCGTGGGTGGCGAGGGCGCCGAACAGGTCGGGCCGCAGCATCGGGGTGACCATCGCGCCGTAGCCGCCGCTCGACTTGCCGCTGATGGCGCGGTGCCCGGGCGCGTCGAGCGTCCGGTAGCGCGCGTCGACCCACGGGACGATCTCGTCGCAGATGTACGAGTGGTAGCGGCCGGTGCCGGGGGAGTCGATGAACTGGCTGCCGCCGTGCGCGGTCCAGGCGTCCACGAAGACGACGATGGCGGGCGGTGCCTCGCCGCCCGCGAAGACCGCGTCGGCCGCCTCGGGGAACGTCCGCCGGTACGGGGTGCGGTTCCGCCAGATCCCGACGTGCCCGGTGAACCCGGTGATCACGTAGACGGACGGGTAGCGGCGTTCGGGCTCGTCGTCGTACCCGGGCGGGAGGTACACCAGGACGGGGCGTTCGTGCGGGTCCTTCAGCGGGTTGCCGCGCAGCAGCTCGCTGCTGACGACGTGCTCTTCCAGGCGTCCGGCGAGTTCCGCCGACCACGGCAGCATGCGCACTCCCTCGTGCAGACTGATGATCGTTCCCGAGGGTACGCGCCGGATGTCACAGATCACGGGGCCGCATCGTCCTACTTCGGACGATCACCCGCGGACCAGGGGGAGGACCTGATGGCCGACACGGCGAACGGCAGTGCGAACGGCGAGGCGAAGGGCAGGGCGGCGCGGCTGCGCGACCTGCACCGGCCGGGCGACCCGCTCGTCCTGCCGAACGTGTGGGACGCCGCGAGCGCGCGCGTCGTCCAGGAGGCGGGGTTCCCGGCGCTCGCCACGGCCAGCGCGGCGGTCGCCGCGATGCTCGGCCACCCGGACGGGGAGGGCGGGCCGGTGGACGAGATGCTCGCGGCGGCCGCACGGGTGGTGCGGGTCGCGGAGGTGCCGGTGACGGTGGACGCCGAGGCCGGGTACGGGCTGCCGCCCGCGGAGCTGGTGGAGCGGCTGCTGGCGATGGGCGCGGCGGGCTGCAACCTGGAGGACAGCCGCGGCGGGGCGCTGACGGACCCGGACGAGCAGGCCGCGTACCTCGCCGGGGTGCGGGACGCGGCCGGGGACGCGCTCGTCGTCAACGCGCGGGTCGACACGTTCATCCGGCAGGCGCCGGACCCGCTGGACGGCGCCCTGGACCGCGGCCGCCGCTACCTGGCGGCGGGCGCGGACTGCGTCTACCCGATCATGGCGCCGGCGGACGCGGTGCGGGCGCTGGCCGAGGGGCTGCCGGGGCCGGTCAACGTGAACCAGTTCCCGGGGACGGCGCTGCGCGAGCTGGCCGAGGCGGGCGCCGCCCGCGTCTCGTACGGGCCGTTCCCGCACCACCACGCGATGGAGGCGCTGAAAGGGTTCGCCGAGCGGCTCCGCGCGGGCGAGGACCCGGCCTAGGGGCGGCGGGGACGGCGGGGGCGGCCGGGACGCCCGCGGCGCGCGGGCGTCCCGGGGCTTGCAAGTGACCACTTACTGAGGCACAGTGGTACGCGCAACGCACTTTCGTTCCCCCCGGGAAGTGAGGCCCCCCGAATGACCGTGACGCCGGAGCAGGCGCCGCCCAAGGTCGTCACCGACGCCATCAGCGGCCTGGCCCTCGCCGCCGCGGCCGCGAACGTCGTCATGCAGCTCGCCCGCCTCCCCGTGGGACACGGTGTCGCCAACAGCACGGTCGAGAGCGGCCGGATCGACAAGCACCCGATCAAGCGCGCCCGCACCACCCTCAGCTACATCTCCGTGGCCATGCTCGGCTCCGAGAAGGAGCGGGCCGCGATGCGCGACGAGGTCAACCGCTCCCACCGGCACGTCAACGCCCGGGAGCCCGTCAAGTACAACGCCTTCGACCGGGACCTCCAGCTCTGGGTCGCCGCGTGCCTCTACATGGGCACCGAGGACATCTACCGGATCCTCTACGGGGAGCCGACCGGCGAGCAGCGCGAGATCCTCTACCGGTACGGCGCCCGCTTCGGCACCACCCTGCAGATGACCGAGGACATGTGGCCCGCCGACCGCGAGGCGTTCCAGAAGTACTGGGACGCCTCGGTGGCCGAGATCGAGATGGACGACCTCACCCGCGGCTACCTGCGCGACCTCGCGGAACTGAAGTTCCTGCCCGCGCCGTTCCCGCAGCTGCTCGGCGCCTTCAACCGCTTCCAGACGGTCGGGTTCCTGCCGCAGCCGTTCCGCGACGAGCTCGGCTACCGCTGGACGGCCCGCGACCAGGCCCGCTTCGACCGCCTCATGCGCGTCCTCGGCCGGATCAACCGCGCCCTGCCGCGCCCCGCCCGCGAGTTCCCGTTCAACGTCTACCTGTGGGACGTGCGCCGCCGCATCCGGCGCGGCCTCGCGATCGTCTGACGCTCCCGCCCCGAGCCGAGGACCCGCGGCGTCCGGCATCCGCGCCCGCCGGACGCCGCGGGTCCTCTTCTTCACGCGCGCGTCAGCGCAGGGACGCGAAGAACGCGCGGACGTCGTCGACGAGCGCGTCCGGCTCCTCCATCGCGAGGAAGTGCCCGCCCTTCCCCAGCTCGGTCCAGCGGACGACGCGGTGGTCGCGCTCCGCCCACGGCCGGACCGTCACGTCGTGGGCCGAGACGAGCACGCCGGTCGGCACCGTCCCCCGCTCGGGCGCCCAGCCGCCGGACGCCCCGTCGCCCCCGTCGCCCTCGTCGTCCGCACCGGCGCCCCAGTCGCCGTCCGCGCCGTCGCCCGTCCACGCGTTGGCGGTCATCTCCTCGTAGTACACCTGCGCCGCCGACGCCGCCGTGCCCGTCAGCCAGTACAGCGACACGGTGGTCAGGACGCGGTCGAGGCCGAGCACGTCCTCGGGGAGCTTGTCCTCGGGCTCGGTCAGCTCCTTGAACTTCTCCACGATCCACGCGAGCTGCCCGGACGGCGAGTCGTGCAGGCCGTACGCGACCGTCTGCGGGCGCTTCGCGTTGCACCGCAGGTAGCCGTCGTTGAAGTCCTGCATCCGCCGCCACCGGCCGCGCTCGGCGTCCGACAGCCCGTCCATCTCGCCCTCGACCCCCGCCGGGAACGTGATCATCGCGTTGACGTGGACGCCGACCACCCGGTCGGGCGCCGCCTTGCCCAGCTCCGGCGCGACCCACGAGCCGGTGTCGTAGCCGTGGACGCCGTACCGTCCGTACCCGAGCCGGTCCATCAGCTCCGCGAGCACCGCGGCCATCCGCGCGGCGCCCATGCCCGGCCCGGCCAGCGGCGTCGAGAACCCGAAGCCCGGCAGCGACGGGATCACCAGGTGGAACGCGGCGGACGGGTCGCCGCCGTGCGCCCGCGGGTCCGACAGCGGCCCGATGACGTCGAGGAAGTCGGTGAACGCGCCCGGCCAGCCGTGCAGGAGCAGCAGCGGGACGGCGTCCGGCTCGGGCGACCGGACGTGCAGGAAGTGCACCCTCTGGCCGTCCATGACGGTTTCGAAGTTCGGCAGCGCGTTGAGCGCCGCCTCGTGGGCGCGCCAGTCGTAGCGGGTCCGCCAGTGCTCGGCCAGCTCCCGCAGGTACCCGGCGGGGACGCCGCGGCTCCAGCCGACGCCGGGAAGCTCGTCCGGCCAGCGGGTGCGCGCGAGCCGGTCGGCGAGGTCGTCCAGTGCCGCCCGGTCGATGTCGATGGCGAAGGGGCGGATCTCGTGTTCGGTCGTCATGCGGAGCACGCTAGGAACGGGTTAGGTCGGGAACGGTCCTAACCGTCCGGCAGACTCGGTGGCGTGCCGACGACCTCCTCCGCGCGGCTGCTGAGACTGCTGTCGCTGCTCCAGACCCACCGTGACTGGTCGGGCGCCGAACTCGCCGGCCGCCTGGGCGTGACGCCCCGCACCGTCCGCCGGGACGTCGACCGGCTGCGGGACCTCGGCTACCCGGTGCACGCGGCGCGCGGCACCGCCGGGTACCGGCTCGGCGCGGGCTCGTCCCTGCCGCCGCTGCTGCTCGACGACGACGAGGCCGTCGCCGTCGCCGTCGGGCTCCGCACGGCCGGCACGGTCGCCGGGATCGAGGAGACGGCGCTGCGGGCGCTCGCCAAGCTCGAACGGGTGCTGCCCGCGCGGCTGCGGTACCGGGTCGGCGCGCTGAACGCGGCGACCGTCCGGACCGGCGCCGCGCCCGGCCCCGCCGTCGACCCCGGCGCCCTCGTCGCGATCGCCGATGCCTGCCGCCGTCACGAGAGCCTCCGCATCGACTACCGCAGCCCGCGCGGCGGCGAGACCCGCCGGACCGTCGAGCCGCACCGCCTCGTCAGCTTCGGCCGCCACTGGTACCTCGTCGCGTGGGATCCGGGGCGCGACGGCTGGCGCACGTTCCGCGTCGACCGGCTCACCCCGCGCACCCCGCCGGGGCCCCGGTTCGTCCCGCGGCCCCCGCCGGACGGCGACGCCGCCGCGTACCTGGAGCGCACGCTGTCGTCCCGGGCCTGGCCGGTGCGGGCGACGGTCGTCCTGCACGTCCCGGCGGCCGACGCCGCCGAGCGCGTCTGGCCCGGCATGGGCACCGTCGAACCCGTCGACGACCGCAGCTGCCGCCTGCACGTCGGCGCCGACACCCCCGCCGATCTCGTGTGGATGATCACCTCGGTGGGCGTCGGCTTCACCCTCGCCGACGGCCCGCCGGAGCTCGCCGACGCCCTGCGCGTCCAGGCCCGCCGCTGCCTGGACGCGCTCGGCTGACCGTCAGGACTTGCGGACGTCCGGGTCGGGCCGGTCCGCGGTGTACTCCTCCTCGGGGAACGCCTTCTTGGTGATGCCGCCCTCGGTGTCGTCCCCGTCGCCGGACGGGCGGAGCGCCAGCTCGAAGTCGCCCTGGTGCTCCCGGACGCCCGTGACGACCGCGTCCTCCAGCACCTCGACGCCCTTGCGCTGGCGCCGCATCATCGGGTCGTTCCGCAGGTCCTTCGCGAGGGCGGCGCACAGGACGATCAGCACGATCGTGAACGGCAGCGACCCGATGAACGTGATGTTCTGGATGCCGTTCAGCGCCTCGTCCCCGCCGATCACCAGCATGATCGCCGCGACGGCGCCGGTCACCGCGCCCCAGAAGATCACGATCCAGCGGGCGGGGTGCACCGAGCCCCGCTGCGACAGCGTCCCCATGACGATGGACGACACGTCCGCGCCGGAGACGAAGAAGATCGCCACCAGGATCATCACCACGACGGCGGTGATGCCGGACCACGGCAGGTCGCCCAGCACGTTGAACGTGATCGCCTCCGGCGAGCCGTCGCCGTACGGGTCGTTGCCGTTCTGCTGGTCGCGGATCGCGGCCCCGCCGAACACCGAGAACCAGAGGAGGCTGACCACGCTCGGGACGACGATGACCCCGGCGACGAACTGCCGGATCGTCCGGCCGCGGCTGATGCGGGCCAGGAACATCCCGACGAACGGCGCCCACGAGATCCACCACGCCCAGTAGAAGATCGTCCAGTTGGAGAGGAAGTCCTCCATCTCCTCCCCGCCGGTGGCGCCCGACCGCGACGCCATCTGCCCGAAGTCCTGGATGTACACGCCGACGGACGTGGGGATCATCTGCAGCATGAAGACGGTCGGGCCGACGACGAAGATGAACAGCGCCAGGACGATGGCCAGCACCATGTTGATGTTGGACAGCCACTGGACGCCCCGGGCGACGCCCGACACCGCCGACAGGATGAAGCAGATCGTCAGCACGACGATGATGAGCACGAGCACGGACGTGCCGAGCGTCTCGATCCAGCCCGCCTCCTGCATGCCGGTGCGGATCTGCAGCGCGCCGATGCCCAGCGAGGCCGCGGAGCCGAACAGCGTCGCGAACAGCGCGAGGATGTCGATGATCTTGCCCGCCGGCCCCTCGCCGCGCCCCCTCGGGAACAGCGGCGCGAACGCCGAGCTGATCAGCTGCCTGCGCCCCCGCCGGTAGTGCCCGTACCCGATCGCGAGCCCCAGCACCGCGTAGATCGACCACGGGTGCAGCGTCCAGTGGAACAGGGTGGTGGCCATCGACGTCTCGACCGCCGCCTCGCTCTGCGGCGGGTCGGTGCGCGGCGGCGGGTTGACGAAGTGCTCCAGCGGCTCGGCCATGCCGAAGAACATCAGGCCGATCCCCATGCCCGCGCTGAACATCATCGCGATCCAGGAGACGGTGCGGAACTCCGGTTCGTCGCCCTCCTTGCCGAGCGGGATCCGGCCGTACTTGCTGACCGCGAGCCAGAGGGAGAACACCACGAATCCGGTGGCCGCGAGCACGAACATCCAGCCGACGTTCGTCAGCAGCCAGTCGAGCGTGCTCTGCGCGACCGAGCTGAGGTTGTCGGTCCAGAACGACCCCCAGACGATCAGCGCGAGGGCCAGCACCGCACTGATCCCGTAGACGATCCAGTCGGTGCGCGGGCGCCCCCTGGAGCCCGGCGGCGCGCCGTGGCCCGGCTCTCGATCGGTCCCGTGATCGGTGATCCCCATGACCCAGGCTTTTCCCGAGAATCTACGTTCTCACTTGAACGCGTTGGTAAAACGTTCCCGGCCGCCGGGTCAGCCCGTTCCGGCCGCGCCGCTGCGCCGCTCCAGCAGCACCACGTCGCGCCACCGCCCGTGGTGCCGTCCGATCCGCTCCCGCATCCCCACGGTGCGGAAACCCGCGCCGCGGTGCAGCCGCAGGCTCGCGGCGTTCTCGGGGAAGACGCCCGCCTGGAGCGTCCAGATCCCGGCCCGCTCGGCCGCGCCGACGAACGCGTCCAGCAGCACCGTGCCGACGCCGCGCCCGGCCGCGTCCGGCGCCACGTACAGGCTGTGCTCGACGACCCCCGCGTACACGGGCCGCGCGGACACCCGCGAGCCCGCCGCCCAGCCGAGCACCGCGCCGCCCGCGGCGTCCACGGCGACGAGCCGGGGCTCCTCCAGCTTCGCCGCGTCGAACTCCGCCCACGACGGCGCCGCCACCTCGAAGCTCGCCTGCCCGGTGTCGAGCCCCGCCTGGTAGATCTCCAGCACCCGGGCGGCGTCCGCCCGCCGCATCTGCCGAACCGCGACCCGTCCCGCCTCCATGCCGCACGTATACCGCACCGCCGCCCCGGGCGGGACCGGCAGGATGGGGGCGTGGTCGAGGTCGCGGTGCTGATCGGGTTGCAGGCGTCCGGGAAGACGACGTTCTACCGGGCGCGGCTCGCGGCGACGCACGTCCACGTGAGCAAGGACCTGTTTCCCAGGGCGCGGCGGAAGCAGGCGCGGCAGATGCGGCTCGTCGCGGCGGCGCTGGAGGCCGGGCGGGACGTCGCCGTCGACAACACGAACCCGTCGCCGGACGAGTGGGCGCCGCTGATCGGGGCCGCGCGCCGGTTCGGGGCGCGGGCGGTCGGCTACTGGTTCCCGCCGGACGTCGCCCTGTCGATGCGCCGCAACGCGCTGCGCCCGCCGGAAATCCGAGTGCCGGACGTCGGCGTCTATGCGACGCTCAAGCGGCTGCGCCGCCCGGGGCCCGGGGACGGGTTCGACGAGCTGTGGACGGTGCGGCCGGACGGGCGCGGCGGGTTCGCCGTCGCGCCGCTGGAAGGCGGGACCGATGAAGTTCGACGACCTTGACGCGCGGATGCGGGCACGGGAACGGTTCCACGCGCTGACGCTGCACCCGGGCGCGTGGGCGATCGTCCGGGTCGACGGCCGGGCGTTCTCGAAGTACACCGAGGGGCGGTTCGACAAGCCGTTCGACGCGCGGTTCTCCGCGCTGATGGCCGGGACGGCGGAGGCGCTGCTCACCGAGCTCGGCGGGCGGTACGCCTACACCGAGAGCGACGAGATCTCCGTGGTCCTCGACCCGGCGTACGAGCTGTTCGGGCGCGGGGTCGAGAAGCTGGTGTCGCTGTCGGCGGGCATCGCGTCGGCCGCGTTCACGCAGGCCGCCGGGGAGTACGCCGTGTTCGACTCCCGCGTCTGGACGGGGACGGGCCCGGACGACGTCGTCGACTACCTCTCGTGGCGGCAGGCGGACGCGGCGCGGTGCGCGCTGAACGGCTGGTCCTACTGGACGCTGCGGAAGGAGGGGCGCAGCCCGCGGCAGGCGTCGCGGGAGCTGTTCCGCGCGTCGGTGTCCGACAAGAACGAGTTGCTGTTCGCGCGCGGGATCAACTTCAACGACGTCCCCGCCTGGCAGCGCCGCGGGGTCGGGCTGTGGTGGGAGACGTTCGAGAAGGCCGGGCGCGACCCGGTCGCGGACGTCGCGGTCACGGCGACGCGGCGGCGGGTGCGCGTCGAGCGCGAACTGCCGATGCGGGACGAGTACCGCGCGTTCGTCCGGGACCTGCTGTCGCGGTGACGCGGCCCTGGCGGGACCGGCGCGGGTGCTCCAGGATGATCGACCATGGTGTTCGTTCGGCGTGATGTCCGGCTCTCCGCACTCCCCGACGGGCTGCCGGACGAGGTCGCGGGGCCCGTCCTGGACGCGGTGGAGGCGCTCGCGATCGGCGGCGACGGCCTCCACGCGGGCGGCGGCGTGGTCGCGGCGGCCCGGCTCGTCCAGGGGAGGCACCTCGCGGCCGGGTCCCGGTACGCGGTCGAGCTCCCGGACGGCGGCGCCGCGGAGATCACCGTCCGCTCGTGGGACCGGGCGCGGCGGATCCGGCTGGACGGGACGTTCGCGTGGGACGGGCACGAGGTGACGGCGGCCCTGGACGTCGGCCTGACCGCCCGCCGGATCCGGACGGTGCGGCTCACCGGCGGGTACCGGGCGACGCGGGGGCGGCTGCGCTCCCTGCGCCGCGCGGACTGGACGGGCGAGGCGCGGCTCGGGGACGGGACGGCGGCGCCGGAGCTCGCGCTCCGCGTCGCGCACCGGTTCGGCGCCGCGACCGCGCGGGTCGAGCCGAAGGGGGCGCGGCGCGGGGAGTGGCGCGCCCGCGTCGCCGCGGGCGGGCGCGGCCGGGGCGTCCTGCGCCCGTTCGCCGCGCTGGGCCTGCTCGTCGCCCGGCGGCGGATCGGCGCGGGGTTCGCCGAGGCCGTCGACGGGTTCGCGGACCGGTGGAACGCGGCCGTCCCGGGGCTCGCGCAACGCGACCTGGACGCGCCCGTCACGCTGCGGCACACGGTGACGGCGCGGGCGGTGCCCCGGGAGTGGGCCGGGGAGTTCGTCGCGGGCCTGCGCGCGGCGGTGGAGGGGCTCGAGTTCCGGCGCGGCCGCCTGGTGCGCGGCGGCGGCACGACGGACGACGTCCGGCTCGACGGGAAGCACCTCGCGCGCGGCGCCCGCTACCGGCTGGCCGCCGTCCACCGGCACCCGGCCGAGGCGACCGTGGCCGCGTGGGACGACGACCGGGTCCGCGTCGAGTTCCGGACGGACGACGGCGCGACGACCGGCGCGTTCGAGGTCCGGACGGCCGGCCGTCCCGGCGCGGTCCACGCGGAGTGGCGCGGCGGGCGGCCGGGCCCGTGGGCGGCGCTCGACACGGCCACCGGCCGGATCGACGCGGACCTGGACGGCTGGTGGACGTCCGGCGCGCCGATCGTCCGCACGAACGTCCACGTGCTCGGGACGGAGACTTTGGCGGTGGCGTGCGCCCCGGCCGGGGACGGGTGGGCGGTGACCTTCACGGAGACGCAGGAGCCGCGGGAGTGGGCGCGCCCGCTGGTCTCCGTCGTCGCCGCGCTCGCCCCGGCGGAGGACGCGTTCCGCGACCTGGCCGAGGGCGCCGCCGAACGCTGGAACGACGCCCTCGCCCGGGCGGGCGACGACCCGCGCGCGGCCGCGGCCGCGCTCGTGGACGCCGTCCTGGCGGGCGGCCTACTTGAGGACCTCCGCCTCGCGCGACCCGCCGGGGTGGACGACCAGGAGGTGCCGCCGGGCGGGGAGCGGCCATGAGTCGGGCTCGCCGCGTAGAGGACACCTACGACAAGTCGTTCAGGGGGCGGAGTGGCGCTCGGCATCGAGTTCGCGAACGTGGTCGGGCGGGTCGCGGAATGCGACCGCGCCGTTCCCGGCGGGCTGGACGGGTTCGCGGAGGCCCGGCACAACTACACCGAGGACGCGCACCTGTTCCGCGTCGGGTTCATGAGCACCGGGGAGGCTCGCGCCCTCGCCGCCGGGCTGCCCGGCGGCGCCGCCGCCGTCGTGGCGTCCGACGGCCCGCTGCCCGGCTGGCTGCGGCGCGGCGAGGTCGGCGGGTCGCGGGCGGTCTGGCTCGCCGGGCACGCGCCGGGGCCCGTCGTCCCGCCCCTGCAGGGCGTCCTGCTGCAAGGGCCGCCGGGCCTGCGGGACGCGCTCGCCCGGGACGGCGCCGCGACCGTCCGGCGGCGGGCGTCCGGCGGGGACGGGGAGTACGAGGTCGTCCGGGGCGGCGGGCTCGTGGACCTCGACGTGATCGGCGTCCCGGGCGGCGCGTGCGTCTACCGGGCGGCGCGGCGGCGGGAGCGGAACCGCCGCTGCGGGCCCGACATCGCGCTGCTGCGGTGGCTCGACGCGGCCCTGCGGGACGCGGGCGCCCGCGGGTGAGGACGGGCCGGCGGCTTACGAGGCCAGCCGCGCGCCCGGGCCGGGGCCCGAGCCCGCGAGTCCGGCGTCGCCGTCGGAGCGGTTGATCTCCGCCCACACCGCGTCGAGGGAGAGGCCGAGGACGGCGGCGATGGCGGCGATGGTCGGGAAGGCGGGGGTGGCCACGCGGCCGGACTCGATCTTCCGGAGGGTCTCCGGCGAGACGCCCGCGTCCAGCGCGGTGCGGAGCATCGACCTCTCCCCCCGGGCGCGCCGCAGGAGGGCGCCGAGGCGCTGCCCGCGTTCGATCTCTTCGGAAGTGAGCGGCAACCTGACCATGCCGCCGATTCTAGTACCGGGATAGTATGGCCGGGATAGTTATTGGCAACGCCGAGGAAGGCGCCGGATGATCGAGATCCTGACCCCCACCGAACTGCCGCGCGCGCGGGCCGCGGGCGCGCTCGTCGCCGACATCCTGCAGGCGATGCGGAGCCGCAGCGAGGTCGGCACGAACCTCCTGGACATCGACCGGTGGACCCGGGAAATGATCGTCGAGGCCGGGGCGGAGTCCTGCTACGTCGACTACGAGCCGTCCTTCGGGCGCGGGCCGTTCGGCCACTACATCTGCACGTCGGTGAACGACGCCGTGCTGCACGGGAAGCCGCACGACTACGAGCTCGCCGACGGCGACCTGCTGTCGCTCGACCTGGCGGTGTCCCTGGACGGCGTCGTCGCGGACTCCGCCGTCAGCTTCATCGTGGGCGGCGCGCGGTCCGCGGAGAGCACCGCGATGATCGGCGCGACGGAACGCGCGCTGAGCGCGGGGATCGCCGCGGCCGGGCCGGGCGCCCGCATCGGCGACATCTCCCACGCCATCGGCTCGGTCCTCACCGAGGCGGGCTACCCGATCTGCACCGAGTTCGGCGGGCACGGCGTCGGCTCGACCATGCACCAGGACCCGCACGTCCCGAACCAGGGGCGGCCCGGCCGCGGCTACAAGCTGCGCCCCGGCCTGCTGCTGGCCCTGGAGCCGTGGATCATGGCGGACACCGCCGAGCTCGTCACCGACGCCGACGGCTGGACGCTGCGGAGCGCGACGGGCTGCCGGACGGCGCACAGCGAGCACACGATCGCCATCACCGAGGACGGCGCCGAGATCCTCACCGTGCCGACGCGGCGCTGACGGCGGTCAGCCCGCGGGGGCCGCGTACAGGGCGGCGATGGAGCGTTCGACGCCGGCGCGCGCCGCGTCCGGGGCGGTGATGCCGATCAGGACGTAGTACGCGAGGCCCTCGGCGTGCGCGACCAGGCCGACGGCGGCGGCGTCGGGGTCGGTCCCGGCGGGCAGGGCGGCCGGGTCGCGGCGCAGCAGGTCGGCGACCCGCCCGTGGAACCGGGCGTACTCGTCGCGCATCCGGGCGGCGATGGCCTCGTCGGCGAGGGCCAGCGCGGTGAACGACTGGCGGACGCGCAGGTGCGCGCGGGTCTCGGCGTCGTGGGCGATCAGTTCGGTGAGGACGACCGTGAGGACGTCCCGGGGCGCGGCGTCGGCGAGTTCCCGGCCGACCTTCGCGCGGATGCGGGCGGCGCTCAGCGCGTTGCCGCGGTCGAACGCCGCCTCGATCAGCCGCTGCTTGGCGGGGAAGTAGTGCTGGACGCGTCCGGGCGAGACGCCCGCGCGCGCCGCGACCTCGGTCAGCGAGACCGCCGCCAGGCCCCGCTCGGCGACGATCGCGAGGACCGCGTCCGCGATCTCGTTCCGCCGCTCCTCGTGCCGGGCCCCGGGCCCGCGCGTCCGCCGCTCCATGCACTCTTTCCAATGTGATCGCATCGGATTGACCGCTCCCAGTGTAGCCGCCTAGCCTGCGAGGCAAAGCGATGCGATCACATCGATCCGGGGGTGCCGATGGCGCGGACCGTCCTCGCGCTCGCGTGCGCGGCGCAGTTCATGGTGGTCCTGGACGTCTCGGTGGTGAACGTCGCGCTGCCCGCCGTGCAGGACGACCTCGGCTTCACCGACGCCGGCCTGCCGTGGGTCGCGGGCGCCTACACCCTCGCGTTCGCCGGGTTCCTCCTGCTCGGCGGGCGGCTCGCCGACCTCGCGGGAGCCGGGCGGGTCCTCCTGCTCGGCCTCCTGCTGTTCTGCCTGCCCAGCCTCGTCGGCGGCCTCGCCGCGACGCCCGGCCTGCTGGTCGCCGCCCGCGCCGCGCAGGGGATCGGCGCCGCCGTGCTCGCCCCCGCCACCCTGACGGCCATCACCACGACGATCCCCGAGGGGCCCCGCCGGACCCGCGCCCTCGCCGTCTGGACGGCCGTCGGCCTGGTCGGCGGGGCGTCGGGCAACCTCGTCGGCGGGCTGCTCACCGAGGCGCTGTCGTGGCGGTGGATCCTGCTGGTCAACGTGCCGGTCGGGCTCGCCGCCGCCGTCCTGGCCCGGCGCGTCCCGGACGGGCGCCGCGCCCGCGCCCGCCGCCTCGACGTCCCGGGCGCGGCCGTCGCGACGGCCGGGCTGACGCTCCTCGCGTTCGGCATCATGCAAGCCGAGACCCGGGGCTGGACGGACGCCCGCACGGCCGGGGCGCTCGCCGCCGCGGCCGTCCTGCTGGCGGTGCTCGCCCGCGTCGAGGCGCGCGCCGCCGACCCGCTCGTCCCGCCGCGCCTGCTCCGGTCCCGCGCGATCGGGCTCGGCAACGTCCTGATGCTGCTCGCCGGGGCCTGCTTCGCGGTGCCGATGTGGTACTTCCTCACCCTCTACATGCAGGACGTCCTCGGCTTCTCCGCGCTGGAGACCGGGCTCGGCTTCCTCCCGCACACCCTGCTGACGATGCTCGTGGGGCTGCGCGTGACGCCGCGGCTGATGCGGCGCCTGGACGACCGGGTGCTCGTCGCCGCCGGTGCCGCGGCCGCCGCCGCGGGCTTCCTCTGGCAGGCCGCCGCGGCGGGCGGCGACCCCTCGTACGTCCGCGGCGTGCTCGGCCCGGCCGTCCTCGTCTCCGTCGGCGGCGGGCTGCTGAACACGCCGCTGACCGCGACGGTCACGGCGGGCGCCGCCGGGGGCGACGCGGGCGCCGCGTCCGGGCTGATGAACACCGCCAAGCAGGTCGGCGGCGCGGTCGGCCTCGCCGCGCTCGCCGCCGCGACCACCACGTACGGCGCGGCGTTCCTGGCCATGGCCGCGGTGCTCGCGGTCGTCGCGGTCGCGTCGCTCGCCCTCCCCGCCCGCCGCGACACCCCGGCCTCCCGGTCCTTCCGTCACCGCCGGGTCTCGCGGTGACGGAAGGACCGGGAGGCCGGAGTGCGACGCATCCTTCCGGGCCGTCGTCGGCGGGGACGCCGATACGTAGCGAGGTGCCGCCCACGGCATCACTCATTGATCGGCGCCGGGGTGCTTCCGGGGCCGGAAACGCGGACGGGCCCCGGGTGGGTACCCGGGGCCCGTCGCGAGGTCGTGCGTCAGCCGATGGTGATGTTCTCGGCCTGCAGGCCCTTCTGGCCCTGGGTGACGTCGAAGGTCACCTTCTGGCCCTCCTGCAGCTCGCGGAAGCCCTGCGCCGCGATGTTGCTGTAGTGCGCGAACACGTCGGCGCCGCCGTCGTCCTGCGCGATGAAGCCGAAGCCCTTTTCGGCGTTGAACCACTTCACGGTACCGGTAGCCATGATCGTCTCCTTCATGGTTCTCTCCCGGCCCGCACCTTGCGGGCTCGGGTCGCCGCGTCGAACCCATCCGGAGAATCCAGATCAACAAAAAATGCGCCCGAGGTGGAAACCCTCAGGCGCATGCAAGAGTCTATGGGAACCGCAACTTCGACCGATGCTACCACACGCCTCCCGAGTGGTGGGTCAACACGCGTGTCACCCGGCG
The DNA here is from genome assembly GCF_003947565.1 of Actinomadura sp. WAC 06369. Classification (NCBI taxonomy): domain Bacteria; kingdom Bacillati; phylum Actinomycetota; class Actinomycetes; order Streptosporangiales; family Thermomonosporaceae; genus Actinomadura; species Actinomadura sp. WAC 06369. Next base: position 14,864 of record NZ_QHJN01000052.1, read on the forward strand.
CGGCGGCGGAGATCCGCGGAGCCGATGCCGCCGCGAGGCCGCCGTGCGCGGCGCCCTACGTATCCTGGCGGGCAGTATGTACGAATTGTTCGCTGAGACCGTGGTCAGCCCCGGGCTCGGCGACCGTGCCTTCGCCCGCGACGCCTCCACCGCGTTCTTTCCGGCCGCGACCTGCCCCTCGCCACCGAAAGCCGTCGAGTCGCCGCGTGCGGCCCGCCCGGCCGCCCCCTCCGAGGAGACGCCATGACCACCACCGACCCGTTCACCCCGGACGTCGTCGCCGCCATCGCCCGCCACATGAACGACGACCACGCCGCCGACTCGGTGCTGATCGTCCGGACGCTCGGCGGCGAGCCCGACGCCGAGTCCGCCGCGATGACCGGGCTCGACGCGGACGGCGCCGACTTCGCCGTCCGGGCGGGCGGGCGCGACGTCGCCGTCCGGATCCCGTGGAGCCGCCGGCTCACCGAGCGCGCCGAGGTCCGCGCGGAGGTCGTCCGGATGTACCAGGAGGCGCGCCGCACCGCCGAGCCGTTCTCGGTCCGGCTGCGCACCGCGACCCGCGCCGACCACGGCGACACCGAGAGCACCCCCTACATGACGGCGCTCCTCGACGGCCGCCTCACCCCCGACCAGTACGGCGCCCTCATCGGGCAGCTCCACTTCGTCTACGACGTCCTGGAGCGGGCCGCCGACCACCTGCGGGACGACCCGGTCGCGGCGCGGTTCGACCTCGCGGGGCTCCGCCGCCTCCCCGGGCTCGAAGCCGACCTCGTCCACTTCCACGGCCCGGACTGGGCGTCCCGGATCGAGCCCGGCGACGCCACCGCCGCCTACTGCGCGCGGCTCCGCGAGGTCTGCTTCGGCTGGCCGGGCGGTTTCGTCGCGCACCACTACACCCGCTACCTCGGCGACCTGTCCGGCGGCCAGGCCATCGGCGCCCGCGTCGCCCGCGCCTACGGCCTCGACCGCGACGGCGTCCGGTTCTACCACTTCGACGAGAAACCGAAGGTGCTGAAGGACCGCTACCGCGCCCTCCTGGACGCCGCGCCGTGGAGCCCCGCCGAGCAGGACCGCGTCATCGGCGAGGTCCGCACCGCGTACCGGCTGAACGCCGACCTGGCCGCCGCGCTCGACGCGACCCTGGGGTGACCGGGACCGGGCGCCCGCTTCGGGCGCCCGGGCCTCCGCCCGTCCCCCGTTCAGGCGTGCACCGCGACCGCGGGCGCGTCCTCGGGGTCGTCCTCCCGCCGGGGGCGCGGCGCGTTCATCAGCAGGCCGACGGCCAGCGCCCCGGCCAGCATGATCCCGGCGGCCCACGCGCCCGCCACCTGGAAGCCCTCGACCACGGCCTGCCCGGCGGCGGCCGGGCCGTGCTCGGCCAGGTGATCGGCGGTCGCGCCGGTCGCGATGGTGTTGAGCACCGCCGTGCCGATCGACGCGCCGATCTGCTGCGCGGTGTTGACCCCGGCCGACGCCACGCCCGTGTCGTCCGGGTGCACGCCGCGGGTGGCGTAGTTGAGGGCCGTCGGCAGGATCATCCCCGCCCCGAACCCGAACAGCAGCAGCGACACCAGCACCCCGCCCGCGTAGCCGCCGCCGACCTCCAGCCTGAGCATCCACAGCATGCCGCAGGAGCCGATGAGCATACCCGGCACGACCAGCGCCCGCGGCGGGACCCGCGGCAGCAGCCGGGTGGTGAGCCCGCCGGCCGACACCAGCACCGCCGTCACCATCGGCAGGAACGCGACGCCCGTCCGGACCGGCGAGTACCCCATGACGCCCTGCATGTAGTAGGTCAGGAACAGGAACGCCGCGAACATCCCGATCACGCTCAGGCCGACGGCCAGGTAGGCGGCGCCCCGCGTGCGGTCGGCGACGAGGCGCGGCGGCAGCAGCGGGTGCGGGACCCGCCGCTCCACCAGCGCGAACACCGCCAGCAGCAGCGCCCCGCCCGCCAGCAGGCCGGTGACCGTCGGCGAACCCCACCCGCTGGACTCGGCGCGCCCCGCCGCGTACACGATCGCGACGAGCCCGCCGGTGACCAGCAGGACGCCCGGCACGTCGAACCGGGCCCCGCCCGCGCGCCGCGACTCCGCCAGGACCCCGATCCCGCCGACCGCCGCGACCAGCGCGAGCGGGACGTTGATGTACATGCACCAGCGCCAGTCCAGGTACTGGGTCAGCGCCCCGCCGGCCAGCAGCCCCACCGCGCCGCCCGCCGCGGAGATCGCGCCCCATATGCCGAACGCCTTGGCGCGCTCGTCCGGCCGGGTGAACGTCACCGTCAGCAGCGACAGCGCGGACGGCCCGAGCAGCGCCCCGAACGTGCCTTGCAGGACGCGCGCGACCAGCAGCGTCTCGAACCCGGACGCCGCGCCGCCCAGCATCGACGCGCCCGCGAACCCGACCAGCGCGACCAGGAAGGTCCGCCGCCGGCCGACGTGGTCGGCGATCCGGCCGCCGAGCAGCAGCAGCCCGCCGAACGCGAGGGTGTACCCGGTGACGATCCACTGCCGGTCCCCGTCGGAGACCTCCAGGTCCCGCTGGATGGACGGCAGCGCGATGTTCACGACCGTGGCGTCCAGCACGATCATGAGTTGGGCCAGTCCGATGCAGAACAGCGCGGCCCAGCGGCGCGTGTCGCCCGCCGGTGCCTGCGCCTTCGTGGTTGCCATGACCTCGTCCTCGCTCGTGGTCCCGTGCGCCGCCCCCGCCGGCGGCGCTCCGACGCACACGAGACGCCGCCGCCCCGCGCCCTGTGACGGGCCCCCTCTGTGACCTGCGCCACCCCGCCGCCGGGACCGGACGCGCGGGCGGGCGGGTCAACCGGCGCGGCGGATCCGGGCGAGCGCCAGCCCGCCGAGGGCCGTCGCCGCCAGGCCGACGAGCAGCGCCACGTAGGCGCCGCCGAGGCCGTTGCCGGTGCCGACGCCGCCGTCGGCGGTCGCGGCGACCACCGCGCCGGCGGCCATGCAGGACGGGCCCGCGACGAGCGCCGCGAGGGCGCCGCGCCGCGGGTTCCCGGTCCCGGGGCGGCGGACCGCGCGGGCGAGGGCGAGCCCGCCGAGCACCGCGCCGGCGAGCCCGACGAGCCCCGCGACGCTGGACGCGAGCCGCCCGGCGGACAGGGTGTAGGCGTCGGCGGCGGCGGGCTGCGCCAGGACGTGCGCGAGCGGCGACGCGGTGAGAACGGTCAGGAGCGACATGGCTGCTTCCTCTCCCTTGCATGGACGTGTGCCGATCGTCCCCGCCGGGACGTGCGCCCGTCGTCCGGCGAGCGCGGACAATCCGGGCTGCCGTCCGTGCCGCATCCGGCTACCGCGCAGGGCGCGGAAGCCGCGCGGGTACCGCGGGCGCGGTAGCCGGACGATCGTCCCGGCGCAGGAGTCGCCCGCGCGGGGCGGCCGGTTAGTGTTCGCGCATGAGCGGGAGGCGGATCGGGGTCACCGACGGGGCGATCGCCGCGGGCACGGCCGCGATCCTGCTGGTGACCGGACTGGCGGAGCGGCCCGGCACGGGCCTCGACGCGCTCGGCGGCGCGCTGCTGGTCGCCGCCGGCGCGCTGCTCGCGGCGCGGCGGCGCCACCCGGTGCCGGTGCTGGCCCTCACCGGGCTGTGCTCGGCGGGGTACCAGGCGGCCGGTTTCGACGTGCCCGCCGTCGCGTTCCTCGTCGCGGTGTACGCGGCCGTCCGGGCCGGGCACCGCGCCGCCACGGCGGCGGCGAGCCTCGCGATGATGGCGGCGCTCCCCCTCGCGGCCCTGGCCTCCGGCCCGCCCGACGCGGCGGAGGTGCTCGCGCGGGCGCGCGGCGCGCTGGAGCTGGCCTGGCTGATCGCCGCGGCCGCCGCGGGGGAGGCGCTGCGGCAGGCCGAGCGGCGCGCCGACGAGGCGGAACGCACCCGCGAGGAGGTCGCGCGGCACCGCGCCGCCGACGAGCGGCTGCACATCGCCCGCGAGCTGCACGACTCGCTCACCCACCAGATCTCGATCGTCAAGGTGCAGGCCGAGGTCGCCGTGCATGTGGCCCGCAAGCGCGGCGAGCACGTGCCGGAGGCCCTGCTGGCGATCCAGGAGGCCGCCCGCGAGGCCACCCGGGAGCTGCGCGCGACGCTGGAGGCGCTGCGCGACGACGACACCGCCCCGCCGCGCGGGCTCGACCACGTCCCCGACCTGGTGGAGCGGGCCCGCGCCATCGGCCTGGACGCGACGCTGACGATCGAGGGGCGGCGCCGCGACGTGCCCGCCGCGGTGGAGCGCACCGTCTACCGGATCGTCCAGGAGTCGCTCACCAACGTCGCCCGGCACGCGGGCGCCGCCGCGGCGTCCGTCCGGATCGACTGCCGCCCGGACGGCCTCGCGGTGCGCGTCGCCGACGACGGCACCGCGGCGCCGGGCACGGTCGCGGCGCCCGGCATCGGGCTGCTGGGCATGCGGGAGCGGGTCGCCGCCCTCGGCGGCCGGCTGAGCGCGGGACCGCGGGGCGAGGGAGGATTCGTCGTGCACGCCGAACTGCCGGTGGACCCGTCGTGATCCGCGTCCTGCTGGTCGACGACCAGCCGCTGATCCGCAGCGGGTTCCGCGCGCTCCTCGACCTGGAGGACGACATCGCCGTGGTGGCCGAGGGCGGCGACGGCGCCGAGGGGCTCGCGCTGGCCCGGGAGCACCGGCCGGACGTCGCGCTCATCGACGTCCGGATGCCGGTGGTCGACGGCATCGAGGCGACCCGGCGCATCGCCGCGGACGCGTCCCTCGCGGGGGTGCACGTCGTCATCCTGACCAACTACGGCATGGACGAGTACGTCTTCGACGCGCTGCGCGCCGGGGCCGCCGGGTTCCTCGTCAAGGACATCGTGCCGGAGGACCTGCTGCACGCCGTGCGGGTCGCCGCGCGCGGCGACGCGCTGCTCGCCCCGTCGATCACCCGCAAGCTCATCGACCGGTACGTCGCCCACCCGCTCGACGGCGGCACCGGCGCGGGCCTGGACGGGCTGACGGCGCGCGAGCGCGAGGCCGTCGCCCTGGTCGCGCGCGGCCTGTCGAACGACCAGATCGCCGAACGCATGGTGATCAGTCCGATGACCGCCAAGACGCACGTCAACCGGGCCATGAGCAAGCTGCACGCGCGCGACCGCGCGCAGCTCGTCATCCTCGCCTACGAGTCGGGACTGGTGACCCCGCGCGACCGCTGACGCCCGTCCGTCCGCGCCTTCGGGAAAAGCGCCGGGGCGGGGCGGTCGAGCAATTTACGGTTCGGCGACGAGCGGGCGAATGCACGGTTAAGGCCGGGCAGAATTCCGGCGACGCGACCGCGAAATGCAGGCGAATATCGGATGACGTTCGGACGGTTCGCAGAAGTGAGCGCCGAGGACGTTCCCGTTCGTGCGCGGCGAAGCCCGAGGGTAGCGCGGTCGGCGGGCGTCCAGCGCGCAGGTGGTGGGCGGACGGGCGCCGGGGCGCGCGGCCGCGCAGGCGATCGAAATGGTTCGGTTGCGAATTTTTCATGTGTCCGTACAGGCTCGGCCGTAATTTGGCAACAATGCTTTAAGGTGCGTGCTGCGCGCTCGGCGCTTTAGTTACAATCCGACCGTTAAGCGAGACTTTCCAGGTCCGCGCCGCCGCCGCGTGCTCTTTTCCGAGGGCCCCGCACGGCCGCCGCAATGAGGAGCTGCCCATGCCCGAGGAATCCGGGGAACCCGTTCCCGCGGCGCGACCGGTGATCGGCGACGCGGAGATCGACGCCGTGGTCCGGGTGCTGCGCGGCGGACGGGTCGTCCAGGGGCCGGAGGTCGCCGCGTTCGAGGAGGAGTTCTCCGCGCTGGTGGCCGGACGCCACTGCGTCGCGGTCAACTCGGGGACGTCGGCGCTGCACCTGGCGCTGCTCGCGCTGGGCATCGGGCCCGGCGACGAGGTGATCGTGCCGTCGTTCACGTTCGCGGCGACGGCGAACGCGGTGCGGCTGGCCGGCGCGGAGCCGGTGTTCGCCGACATCGAGCCGGGCTCGTTCTGCCTCGATCCGGACGCCGCCGCGGCGATGATCACGCACCGCACCGCGGCGGTCATGCCCGTGCACCTGTACGGGCATCCGGCGGCGATGGACCGGTTCGCGGCGCTCGCCGGGCGGCACGGCCTGGCGCTGGTCGAGGACGCGGCGCAGGCGCACGCGGCGAGCCTGGACGGCGTCCCGGCCGGGGCGCTCGGCACGGCGGGCTGCTTCAGCTTCTACCCGACGAAGAACATGCACACCCTGGAGGGCGGCATGGTCACGACGGCGGACGCCGGGACGGCGCGGACGCTGCGGCTGCTGCGCAACCAGGGCATGGCGGAGCGGTACGCCAACGAGATCGTCGGGGCGAACCTGCGGCTGACGGACGTCGCGGCGGCCGTCGGGCGGGTGCAGCTCGGGCGGCTCGCGGAGTGGACCGAGCGGCGCCGGGCGAACGCGGCCTTCCTCGACGCGAAGCTCACCGGGGCGGTGCCGCCGCCGGTCGCCGCGGGGGCGCGGCACGTCTACCACCAGTACACGGTGCGGGTGCGGGAGGGGCGCGAGGCGATGCGCCGGCATCTGGACGGCCGCCGCATCGGCCACGCCGTCTACTATCCGACGCCCGTCCACCGCCTGCCGCCGTTCCTGCGGGACGGCGTCCCGGATCCCCGCTGGGACCTGCCGGAGACCGACCGGGCGGCGGCCGAGGCGCTGTCGCTGCCGGTGCACCCGGCCCTCACCGGGGCGGAGCTGGCGCGCGTGGCCGACGCCGTGAACGAGGGGGCCGCGGCGTGAGGGCGCTGCGGGCGGGCCTCGTGGGGTTCGGCGTGATGGGCCGCAACCACGCGCGGGTGCTGGGCTCGACGGACGGCGTCGAGCTCGCCGGGGTCGTCGACCCGCGCGGCGGGGCCGCGCCGAGCGGGGTGCCGCTGCTGGACTCGCTGGACGGGCTGCTGGCGCTCGGCGTCGACTACGCGGTGGTCGCGTGCCCGACGGCGCTGCACGAGGAGGTCGGGCTGCGGCTCGCGGAGGCGGGGGTCGCGGCGCTGATCGAGAAGCCGCTGGCCGACTCGGTGGAGGCGGCGGGACGGCTGGTGGCGGCGTTCGAGTCGCGGGGGCTGGTCGCGGGCGTGGGGCACATCGAGCGGTACAACCCGGCGCTGCAGAGCATGCGGGCGCGGCTGGAGGCGGGCGAGCTGGGCGAGGTGTTCCAGGTGGTCACGCGCCGCCAGGGACCGTTCCCGCACCGGATCTCCGACGTCGGCGTCGTGAAGGACCTCGCGACCCACGACATCGACCTGACCGCGTGGGTGACCGGCCAGGACTACGTGTCGGTGTCCGCGCACACGGTGGCGCGCAGCGGCCGCCCGCACGAGGACATGGTGGCCGCCGTGGGGCGGCTCGCGGACGGCTCGATGGTGAACCACCTCGTGAACTGGCTGAGCCCGCTGAAGGAGCGGACGGCGGTGGTGACGGGGGAGCGCGGCTGCTTCGTCGCCGACACGCTCACCGCCGACCTGACGTTCCACGCGAACGGCGAGGTCAGCAACGAGTGGGAGGCGCTGCGCAACTTCCGCGGCGTCTCGCAGGGCGACATGGTCCGCTACGCGATCCCGAAGCCGGAGCCGCTGCGGGTCGAGCACGAGCGGTTCCGGGACGCCGTCCGCGCGGGCGGCGGGACGGGCGGGATCGTCACGCTGCGGCAGGCGCTGCGGACGGTGGAGGTGTCGGCGGCGGTGCTGGAGTCGGCGGAGACGGGCGAGACGGTCGCGCTGAAGGCGCCGTCGGAGGTGCTGGGTGTCGGCTGAGACGGCAAGCGCGACGGGAAGCGGGACGGGAAGGCGGAGCATGCGGATCTGCGTGGTCGCGCTCGGCAAGATCGGGCTTCCGCTGGCGGTGCAGTTCGCCCGCCGGGGCCACCGGGTGGTCGGCGCGGACGTGGACGCGCGGGTGGTGGCCGACGTGAACGCCGGCCGGGAGCCGTTCCCCGGCGAGGCCGACCTGGGCCGGTACCTCGCCGAGACGGTCGGGGACGGGCGGCTGACCGCGACGACGGACACCGCGGCGGCGGTCGCCGGGTCCGAGGCGGTCGTGGTGGTGGTGCCGCTGTTCGTCGGCGCGGACGGCGCGCCCGACTTCGGCTGGATGGACGACGCGACGCGCGCCGTCGCGCGGGGGCTGCGCCCGGGGACGCTCGTCAGCTACGAGACGACGCTGCCCGTCGGGACGACGCGGACCCGGTGGGCGCCGATGCTCGCCGAGGGGTCGGGCCTGGCGGCGGGCACGGACTTCCACCTGGTGTTCAGCCCCGAGCGGGTGCTGACCGGCCGGGTGTTCGCGGACCTGCGGCGCTACCCGAAGCTCGTCGGCGGCATCGACGACGCGTCCGCCCGGCGCGGCGCGGAGTTCTACGAGCGGGTGCTGGAGTTCGACGAGCGGCCCGACCTCGACCGTCCGAACGGCGTGTGGGACCTGGGGTCGGCGGAGGCCGCCGAGTTGGCGAAGCTGGCGGAGACCACGTACCGGGACGTCAACATCGGGCTCGCGAACCAGTTCGCCCGGTACGCGGGCGCGATCGGCGTGGACGTCATGAAGGTGATCGACGCCTGCAACACGCAGCCCTACAGCCACATCCACCGGCCGGGCATCGCGGTCGGCGGGCACTGCATCCCGGTCTATCCGCGCATGTACCTGTGGAACGACCCGGACGCGACGGTCGTCCGGGCGGCCCGGGACGCCAACGCCGCGATGCCCGGGTACGCGGCGGGGCTGCTCGCCGGCGCGTACGGCGACCTGACGGGCGCGCCGGTGCTGGTGCTCGGCGCGGCGTACCGCGGCGGCGTCAAGGAGACCGCGTTCTCCGGCGTCTTCCCGACGGTCGAGGCGCTGCGCGCGCGCGGAGCCGTCCCGTACGTCTCCGACCCGATGTACACGGCGGACGAGCTGGACGCGCTGGGCCTGCCGCCGCACCGGGGCGAGCCCGTGACGGCCGCGATCGTCCAGGCCGACCACGCCGAGTACCGCACGCTCGGCTCGTCCGACTTTCCCGGGGTGAAGGTGCTGGTGGACGGCCGCCGCGTGACCGACGCGGCCCGCTGGGCGGGCGTGGCCCGCGTCGTCATCGGCGCCCCGGCCGCGGGGACCGGCCGCGGGACGCCGCCCTAGGCGGCCCCGCCCGTGCCGGGCACCGCCGGACCACTGGAGAACGGACCACTGGAGAACCGAATGCAACCCGAAGACCGGACGGCTCCCGCCGCGCCGCGCGGCCGCGTCGTCATGCTCGTCGACAACGACGTCGCGCGCGACTCCCGGGTGCAGAAGGCGGCGACGTCCGCCGCCGACGCGGGGTGGGACGTGCACCTCCTCGGCTGCACCGGCGGCCCGCCGCGGAGCTGGGAGCTGGGCGGCGCGCACGTGCGCCTCGTGCAGCTCCGGCACATGCTGGTGCCGGGGAAGCGGCCCGGCGTGCTGCGGGCGACGCTGCGCCGCCCGCTCGCCTACGGGCACCCGACGGCGGCCGACTACCGGCGCCGGCTCGTCCAGTCCCGGCGGGCCGACCTGGCGGCGAGCCGGCTGGAGCCGGGGGCGGGGCCGCCGCGGAAGGGCTGGCTGCTGGCGCGGCGGGCCGCGGCGAAGGCGCAGGCCCGGTGGGTCGCGGTGCGGGCCCGGCAGACCGACGCGCTCGCGGCGGCCCGCAAGAACCGCGACTCGCCGCTGGAGCGGCTGGCGATCCGGTACTGGCAGGCGCTGCTCGGCGACCGGGCCTGGCGCGTCCTCGACCGCAACCTGTGGGACTGGGACAGCGCGTACAAGAACGTCATCGACGAGCTCGACCCGGACATCATCCACGCGAACGACTTCCGGATGCTCGGCGTCGGGGCGCGGGCGGCGCGGCGGGCCCGCGCGCGGGGGCGGGCGACGAAGCTGGTCTGGGACGCGCACGAGTTCCTGCCCGGCATCCGGCCGTGGGGCACCGGGCCGCGCTGGCTCGCCGCGATGTGCGCGCACGAGCGCGAGTACGCGGGCGACGCCGACGCGGTGCTGACGGTGTCGGAGGCCCTCGCGGACCGGCTCGTCGAGGGGCACGGCCTGCGCGAGCGGCCGACCGTCGTGCTGAACGCCCCGGTCACCGAGGCGGCGCCCGCGGGCGGCGATCCGGTCCCGGACATGCGGGAGCTGTGCGGCGTCGGCCCGGACGTCCCGATCGCCGTCTACAGCGGCAGCGCGTCCGTGCAGCGCGGCCTCGGCATCATGATCGAGACGCTGCCGCGGCTGCCGGGCCTGCACGTCGCGCTGGTCGTCGCGACCGCGCGGTCCGAGTACGTCCGGGGGCTCGCCGCGCGCGCCGCCGAGCTCGGCGTGGACGATCGGGTGCACGTCCTGCCGTACGTACCGTTCGACCAGGTCGTCCCGTTCCTGGCGGCGGCCGACTTCGGCGTCGTCCCGATCCACCACTGGCCGAACCACGAGATCGCACTGATCACGAAGTTCTTCGAGTACTCGCACGCGCGGCTGCCGATCGTCGTCAGCGACGTCCGGGCGATGGGCGACATGGTGAAGAACACCGGGCAGGGCGAGGTGTTCCGCGCCGAGGACCCGGACGACTACGTGCGGGCCGTCGAGGCGGTGCTCGGCGACCCGGGGCGGTACCGGGCCGTGTACGACGAGCGTCCCGACCTGCTCCGCGACTGGACGTGGGAGGCGCAGGCCGGGGTCCTCGACGGCGTCTACACCCGCCTGGCGCCCCGCCCCGCCCGGACGGCTCCGCCGGGCGGGGCGGGCGAGGCGCCCGGCGCGCCGCTGATCGGCGCCCGGGACCGGGCGTGACGGGGCCCGGCGACCGCGACGTCGCGGTGGTCACCCCCTGGTACCCGAACCCCCAGCAGGAGTGGGCCGGGGCGTTCGTCGAGGCGATGGTCGGCGCGACCGCGCCGGGCTGCGGCGACGTCACCGTCTACCACACCGAGGCGTGGCTGATGCGGCAGCCGCCGGAGGAGGTCGAGGCGGCCCGCGCGGCGCACCGGCGCCTGCTGCCGCTCGCGCTGCACCCGCAGCCCGCCGCGGCGGGCGCCCGGCTGCTGCGCGTCCCCGTCCCGACGGTGCCCGGATACACGTTCGCGGACCTCGCCCGCGAGCACGCCGCGTGGCTGCGGGAGGCGCTCGGCGGCGCGCCGATCCCGGCGCCGGTCGTGCACGCGCACGTCGGGCTGCGCGGCGGCTGGACCGCGCTGGAGAACGCCCGCCCGGACGCGCGCGTGTTCGTCACCGAGCACGCGTCCTTCCTCGGCACGGTGCTGGAGCAGCCCGACTCGCGGGAGCTGTACGAGCAGGTCCTCGACCGCTGCGACGGGTTCTTCGTCGTGACGGACGTGCTGCGGGACCGGCTCGCCGCCGCGTTCCCGGCGCTCGCCGGGAAGATCCGGCCGATCGCGAACCCGGTCTCGTTCGCGGCGCCGCGGCGCCGTCCCGTCACCGCGCTGCGCCGCTGGCTGTACGTCGGCACGCTCGTCGAGCGCAAGGGCGTCGGCCCGCTGCTGGAGGCGTTCGCCGCGTGCCGCGCCGAGGACCCCGAGTTGACGCTGACCGTGGCCGGGACGGGCGCGCTGGCGGGGCCCCTCGCGGAGCGCGCCGCCGAACTCGGCGTCGCCGGCGCGGTGTCGTTCCTCGGCGCCGTCCCCCCGGACCGGGCGGCGCGGCTGATGCGCGAGCACGACCTGCTCGTGCACGCGGCCCGCTACGAGACGTTCGGCGTGACGGTCGTCGAGGCGGTCGCGGCGGGCCTGCCGGTGCTCGTCACCCGCTGCGGCGGCCCCGAGCGGACGCTCGCGGGCGTGGCGGACGCGGCCGGGGAGATGATCGACGTCACCGACGACCCGGCGGTGATCGCCGCGGGCTACCGCCGGCTCCGCGACCGCTTCCCGGACGGGCTCGACCTGCCGCGGGCCCGGGCCGTCCTGGACGGCCGCTTCGGGTACCGCACCGTCGCGGAGGCGCACCACCGGCACTGGTTTCCCGGCGCGGAGGACGCGGACGGGGACGCGGAGGAGAGGGAGGTAGCGTGAACGTCCTGTTCGTCGCGCTCGGCGCGACCCGACGGCCCGCCGTCGTCCGGGAGTCGGCGCGGGTCGTCGCGGACGGCGGCGAGGCCGCGGTGCTCGTCGGCGCCGCGTCCGCGTGGGCGCGGGAGCCGCTGCCGGACGGCGTCGACGCCGTCGAGCTGCCCGCGCTCGAACGCCGCTACCGCCCCGCCGCGGTGCGGATCCCGCTGTACCGGCTGCCGCGGCTGCTGGTCCGCGCGTGCCTGCCCGGCCCGCTGCGCGGGCTCGGGAACCGGATCGACGCCGCGTACCGGCGGCGCGTCGCCCGCCCGGTCGACCGGCTGCTGGCCCGCGCCTACCGCCGCGACCCGGCCGCGGTCCGGCGCCGGGTGTTCGAGCGCGAGGTGCTGCGCCGCCGCGCGGTCGACCTCGTCGTCGTCGGCGACCCGCAGTCGCTGGTGACGGCGTCCGAGCTGGCGGACGTCATCGCGGGCGCGGGCGCGCGGCTGGCCTACTCCATCGCCCCCGACCGGCCGCGGGCCGGGTACGCCGGAGGATGACCCCCGCATGACCGAACGCCGCCCCCGGCTGCTCTACCTCGCGTTCTACTTCCCCCCGTCCCGCGCCAGCGGCGTGTACCGGCCCCGCGCGACCGCGAACCGGCTGACCGAACTGGGCTGGGACGTCACGGTGTTCGCTGCGCCGCTGCCGTTCCTGTACGACACGATCGGCTCGGTCGACGACGGGCTGCTGGCCACGATCGACCCGCGCGTCACGATCGTCCGCCCGGACCTGAACCGGTTCGTGTGGCAGACGGACGTGCGCGAGTACAGCCGGTTCCGGGGGGCGTTCCCGCACCTCGCGCAGTCGGTGTACGCGTGGGGGCAGGACCACGTGTTCCCCGAGCGGTACGCGTCGTGGGCGCGCGACAGCGTCCGGAGGGCGCTGCGGCTGCACCTGCGCCGCCGGTTCGACGTCGTCCTCGCGACCGGGAACCCGTTCGCGTCGTTCGGCGCCGCGTGGGCGTTCGGGAAGGCGACCCGGACGCCGTACGTCGTCGACTACCGCGACTCCTGGACGCTCGACCAGTTCACGGAGGAGCCGCGGTTCGGCGACGGCCATCCCGCGTGGCGGTGGGAGCGCCGGATCCTGCGGTCGGCGGCGAACTCGCTGTACGTCAACGACGCGCAGCGCGCGTGGCACGCCGAGCGCTACCCGGAGGCCGCCGGCCGGATGATGACCGTCCTGAACGGGTGGGACGCCGACACGCTCCCGGCGGCGGAGCCGCCGCCCGCCGCGCGGACCGCGCCGGGCGGGCACGCGCCCCGGTTCGCGTTCGTCGGCACGGTGACGAGCGAGCAGCCGATCGAGGCGCTGGCCGAGGGGTTCGCGCGGGCCCGCGAGCACGCCGGGATGGAACGGGCGACCCTCGACCTGTACGGGTACTTCGGGTTCTTCAAGGAGTCCGACGCCGCGCTCCGCCGCCGCTTCGGCGGCGAGCCCGGCGGCGAGGACCTCGCCCCGGGCGTCCGCTACCGCGGCCCCGTCCCGAAGACGGCGCTCGCCGGCGTCTACCGGGACTCCGACGTCCTCGTGTTCCTGAACGGCGGCGGACGGTACGTCACCTCGGGGAAGATCTTCGAGTACATGGCGGCGGGACGGCCGATCGTGTCGGTGCACGCGCCCGGCTCGGCCGCCGGGGAACTGCTGCGGGACTACCCGCTGTGGTTCGACCCCGGCGGGCTCGCCCCGGCGGCCGTCGCCGCGTCGATGGCGGCGGCGGCGAAGGCGGCGGCCGGCCTGGACGCCCGGCAGGTCGCCGAGGCCCGCGCCTACGCGGACCGCTTCGAACGGACCGTGGCCCTCGAACCGCTCGTGCGGCGGCTCGGCGAGCTGGCCCGGAGAGGGGAGGCGCCGGCGTGACCGGAACGCCACGGGTGATCGTCCTGGCGATGGACCCGAACCTGACCATGGACCCGCTGCCGGGCGCGGACCCGCGCGTCCAGTACCGGCGCGTCATCGGGCTCGCCGGCCACTTCGCCGAGGAGGGCGCCGAGGTCCACGTGGTGACCGCCGAACCGGACGGCTGGGACGCCCTGGACGGCCGGGCGCGCCTGCACCGGCTGGACGGCGCCGAGGCGCGGCACCCGCTGCCGCGGCTGGAGCACGCGCTGGTGGTCCGGGTGCCGCGGCTCCTCGCGCGTCCGGTGCGGCGGCTCGGCCGCCCCGGCGCCCGAATGGACCGCGCGCGCAGCACCGCCTCCACCACCGTCCACCGGCGCGCGTTCCTGCCGCTCTACCGGCACGCCCGGCCGCTCGTGCTGGCCCGCGCCGCGCGCCGCGGGTTCCTCCGCGAGGCCGCGGCGGCCCCGGTCGCCCGCGTCATCGTGATGGACCGGACGTCCGTGCCGCTCGCCCGCAGGCTCGCCCGCCTGCACCCGGACGCCGTCGTCACGACCCGGCAGGACCGGAGCCTGCACGCCAAACCGTGACCCGCGTCAGTGCTTCTCGGTGGGCGCTTCTCGGTCAGTGCTTCTCGGTCAGCGCGCCGGACGCCTCCACGTAGACCTCGCCCGTGCTCGGGCACTCCCACGCGCCCGGCTCGTCCGGCCGCTCCGCCAGCCGGACCCCGGCCCGCCCCACCCAGCCGATCCGGCGCGCCGGGACGCCCGCGACGAGCGCGAAGTCGGGGACGTCGCGGGTCACGACCGCGCCCGCCGCGACCATCGCCCACCGCCCGACCCGCACCGGCGCGACGCACACGCTGCGCGCGCCGAGCGACGCGCCCGCGGCGACGTGCACCCCGACGGCCTCCCAGTCCGCGGCGCGCTTCAGCCGGCCGTCCGGGTCCACCGCGCGCGGCGCCCGGTCGTTGGTGAGGACGACCGCGGGCCCGACGAACACGCCGTCCTCCAGCACGGCCGGCTCGTAGACGAGCGCGTGGTTCTGCAGCTTCACGCTGTCGCCGATCCGCACCCCCGCCCCGACGTACGCGCCGCGCCCCACGATGCAGCCCGCGCCGAGCCGGGCGCCCTCGCGGATCTGCGCGAGGTCCCACACGGTCGTCCCGTCCCCGATCTCGGCGGACGGGTCGACCTGGGCGCTCGGCAGGATGCGATGGTTCATGCGGCCAACCTAGGTCCGCGGCCTGAACGGGGCGTGTCCGGTGGATGGCGGTCCGTCGGTCAGGGCCAGGCGGAGTGGAGGCCGGTGCGGAAGAGGGTCGCCATCGGCTCCTCGCCGAGGGCGGCGGCGATGGACTTCTCGCAGTCGCGGCGGGCCTGCGCGAGCCGGGGCGCGGTGCAGCGGGCGCGGCCGCCGTCGGGCGCCCACAGCCGGGTGCTGACGCCGAGCAGGACGGCGGCGCGCTCGTGGGCGCCGTCGAGCTGGTCGGCGATCGCGATGACCTCCAGGTTGAGGGCCATGTTGGACGCGTCGTGGAGCAGCTTGAAGCTCTCGAAGGCGTGCCCGGCGCGGGTCGCGGCGGTGCCGTGGTCGCCGCTGAACAGGGCGACGAGCGCGTCGATGTAGTGGCCGTAGCCGCGGAACCGGTGCTCGCCGCGGCGCTCCCCGTCGCGCCGCAGGTCCTCGGCGACCGCGGACGCGGACGGGTAGTCGTCCAGGAGGACGTGCGCGAACGCGAGGGCGGCGCGCGCCGTCATCCAGGTCGCCTCCTGGAGTGGGTCGTCCCACGGTTCGGCGGCGAGGCGGCGCAGCCGCTCCACGCCCTCGGCCGGACGGCCGCTCATCGCCCGGTCGGCGGCCTCGATGCAGTCGGCGGCGCGGACGGCGGTGGGGTCGGGCGCGGCGGCGCGGCACTCGGCGACGCACCGGTCGACGCCGGCCGTGTCGCCCTGGAAGTTCATGACCGAGCCGAGGGCCCACGCGGCGCGGACCCGCAGCGGGCCGGGCGCGGTGTCGGCGTGCGCGAGGGCCCGGGCGAGGATGTCGCGGCCCGCGTGCTCGAAGGCGCACGACACCCAGACGAACCAGAGGGCGCCGGCGAACTCGAGCGCGAGCGGCCCCGGGTCGGCCAGGCACGTCTCGAGCGCCTTGCGGACCTCCGCGAACTCGCCCGAGAGCCGCCGGTGCCAGTCGACCTGCCCGGCGCGCGTCCACTCCGGGTACGCCTCGCGGGCCATGGCGAGGTAGCGGTCGCGGTGCCGCCGCTGCGTGTCCCGCTCCTCGCCGAGCGCGCCCAGCCAGGACGCGCCGTACTCGCGCAGCGCCGCGGGCAGCCGGTGGCGCCCGTCCGCCCGCCGGATCATGACGGACTTCTCGACGAGCCCGTCGAGGGCGTCCGCGACGTCGGTGAGGGGGCCGCCCGCGCAGACGTCCTCGGCGGCCTCCGGCGTGAACGCCCCGGCGAACACGGCCGCGCGCGCCCACAGCAGCCGTTCGGCGGGCGTGCACAGCTCGTGGCTCCAGCCGATGGCCGTCCACAGGCCGCCGTGCGGGGCGAGGACGGGGGACCGGCCGGGCGCGGCGTCGTCCGGCGGGAGGCCGGGGTCCGCGGCGAGGTCCGCGGCGGACCGCCGGGCGAGCTGGGCCGCCGCGCGTTCGAGGGCGAGCGGCAGCCCGCCGAGGCGGCGGCACAGGGCGGTGACGGCGGCCGCGTTGCCGGGGGTGACGGCGAAGCCCGGGTCGTGCTCGCGGGCCCGTTCGGCGAGCAGCGCGGCGGACGGGCAGCGGGCCACGTCGGCGGCGTCCGCGCCGTCCGGCGGCACGGGGAGCGCCGCCAGGTCGACGACCTCCTCGCCGGGGAGGTGCAGCCGCCGCCGGCCGGTGGCGAGGACGCGGGTGCCGGGGGACGCGGCGATGATCATGGCGGCGAGCGCGGCGCAGCCCTCGACGAGGTGCTCGCAGGTGTCCAGGACGATGAGGCAGCGGCGCCCGGCGAGGTGCTCGCTGATCAGGCGGGTCTCGGGGCGGGCGGACCGGTCGCGGGCGGTCCGGTCGCGGGCGGTCCGGTCGCGGCCGCGCAGTGCGAGCGCGACGGCCCGCGGGACGTGCGCGGGGTCGACGACCTGGGCCAGCGGGACGACCCAGACGCCGTCGGGGAACCGGTCGGCGGCGTCGGCGGCGGCCCGCAGGGCGGCGTGGGACTTGCCGACGCCGGCGGTGCCGGTCACGGTGACGAGCCGGTGGAGGCGGAGCGACCGGTCGATCTCGGCGAGGTCGACGGCGCGGCCGACGAGGCTCGGGAGGCCCGGGGGAAGGTTCCCGGGGCGGCGGTCGGGCGCGATGTCCATGATCCCCCTGTGGCTGCGGAACGTGCCGGAAAGGACACAGATCGTATGGAGTGCGGCCGAGAGTGACGGGCCGATTCCGTAAAGTCATCGAACCGTAACCGTCCGGCGGGTGTGCGCGGGACCGGAACGTCGATTCCGGCATAGGGCCTTACCTGGGATGAACCGGGAGAGGGGAATAAGTTAGCCTGCCCTAACTCGCACGCGCGCGACGTGCGCGTGGACCGTTCCGTTCGAGCGTCGGGAGTGCGCACGTGGCCCCTCAAGCGACCGGCGACGTCCTGCTCGGCGCCCGCGGCCTCACGGTGGGCCACCAGGGCCGCGCCGTGCTCTCCGGCGTCGACCTGACGCTGCGGGCCGGCGCCGTCACCGTGCTCGTCGGCCCCAACGGCTGCGGCAAGTCGACGCTGCTGCGCACCGTCGCCGGACTCCAGGACGCCATCGCGGGGACGGTCGAGGTCGGCGCGGGCACGGAGCGCGCCCCGCTGCGGTCGCTGTCGCGCCGCGACCTGTCGCGGCGGCTCGCGTTCCTCCCGCAGACGCCGCTGGTGCCCGCGGGCGTGACCGTCCGCGAGCTGGTCCGGCACGGCCGGTACGCGCACCGCGGCGCCTTCGCCCGGCACACCGCCGACGACGTCGCCGCGATCGAGTGGGCGCTCGGCGTCGGCGACGCGGCGCCGCTCGCGGACCGCCGCCTGGACGAGCTGTCGGGCGGCGAGCGGCAGCGCGCGTGGCTCGCGACCGTCCTCGCGCAGCGCGCCGGGATCCTGCTGCTCGACGAGCCCACGACGTACCTCGACCTGAAGCACCAGTTCGAGGTGCTGGACGTGGTGCGGCGGCTCGCCCGCGAGCACGGCATCGCGTGCGGCGTCGTCCTGCACGACCTGATGCAGGCCGCCGCGTACGCCGACGAGGTCGTGGTCGTCGCGGACGGCGGCGTCGCCGCGGCCGGGCCGCCCGCCGGCGTCCTGACGCCCGAGACGATCGCGCACGCGTTCGGCATCGAGGTCGACGTCGTCCGCGACCCGGCGAGCGGGCACCTCGCCTGCTTCCCCAAGCGGACCGAGCCGACCGAGCGGGCCGCAACCTGAGCCTTCCCCCGGTAACGACCCTTTCACCTTGAGGAACCCCTGATGAAACGACTTCTGCGCGCCCTCGCGGGCGGCGCCGCCGCGACGGCGCTCGTCCTCGCCGCCGCCGGGTGCGGCGGCTCGGCCGGCGACACCGCGGGCGGCGACGCCCCCGGCGGCGCGGGCGCGATCACCGTCCAGACCGCGCGCGGCCCGGTGGCGCTGGACGCGCCCGCCACCCGCGTCGTGTCGCTGGAGTGGACGTACACCGAGAACCTCCTCGCGCTCGGCATCAACCCGATCGGCAACGCCGACCCCGCCGGATACGCCAAGTGGGTCAGCGCGCCCGAGGCGAAGCTGCCCGAGGGCGTCGCCGACGTCGGCACCCGGCAGGAGCCGAGCCTGGAGAAGATCCGCGCGCTGAAGCCGGACCTGATCGTCTCCGACGAGAGCCGCATCGCCGCGAACCACGACCAGCTCGCCGACATCGCGCCCGTCCTCGCGTTCGACCCGCTCGCCGACCCGGCCCTCGGCACGATGAAGAAGAACTTCACCGAGCTGGCGAAGGCCGTCGGCAAGGAAGGCGAGGCCCCGGCCGTCCTGAAGAAGATCGACACCGCGGCGGCGGACCTCGAGTCGCGGCTGGAGAAGGCCGACAAGGCGGGCCTGGAGTACGCGGTCGCGCAGGCGTTCACCGCGAACGACGCCCCGCAGATCCGGATGCACACCGACAAGGCGCTCGTCGCGCAGGTGCTGAACCTCGCCGGGATGAAGAACACCTGGACCGGCAAGCCCGACGACTGGGGCATGACGACCGTCGGCGTCGAGGGCATCACGAGCGTCCCCGACGACGCGACGTTCCTGTACGTCGCGGCCGACGACGACAACCCGTTCAAGGAGCAGCTCGCCGACAACCCCGTCTGGACGGGCGCCGCGTTCGTCGAGGACGACCGCGCCCTCGCCCTCGACCCGGGCACCTGGTTCTACGGCGGCGTCCTGTCGAGCGTCCACATCCTCACCATGACCGGCAAGGCGCTCGGGGTCTGATGACCGTCCCGACCGGCGGGGCCGGGCTTCCGCCGCGGGCGCGCCCGACCGCCCTCGCGGCGGGCGGCGCGCTCGCGGCGGCGCTGTGCGCGGTGGCCGTCCTGCACCTGACCCTCGGCGCGTCCGGCGTCGGCCTCGGCGACCTGGCCGCGTTCGCGGCCGGCGGCGCCGACGCCGACGCGGAGGCCGTCCTGCTGGGCAGCCGCCTGCCGCGCACCCTCGCCGGTCTCGCCTCCGGCGTCGCCCTCGGCGTCGCCGGGGCCCTCATCCAGGGCTCCACCCGCAACCCGCTCGGCGCCCCCGACACCCTCGGCGTCAACGCGGGCGCCTACCTCGCCGTCGCCCTCGCCGCCTACCTCGGCCTGGAGACCGGCACCCTGCTGTCCGGCGGCGCCGCGTTCCTCGGCGGCCTCGCCGCCGCCGCGACCGTCTACCTGCTCACCGCGCGCGGCGTCCTCACCCCCGGGCGGCTGCTGCTCGCGGGCGCCTGCGTCACCCTCGGCGGCATGGCCGGCGCCGAGTTCCTGCAGCTCGTCGACGAGCCCGCCACCCGCGGCGTCTTCCTGTGGGGCAACGGGACGCTGCTGCAGTCCGGGCTGGACCGCCCGCTGACGATCGGCGCCGTCGTCCTCGCCGCCGCGCTGCTCGCCCCCGCCCTCGCCCGCCCGCTGGACGTCCTCGCGCTCGGCGACGACACCGCCGCGTCCCTCGGCGTCCGGGTGGCCCGCACCCGCGTGCTCGCCTGGCTGCTCGCCGTCCTGCTCGCGGCCGCCGCCGTCACCCTCACCGGCCCGATCGGCTACGTCGGCCTGATGGCCCCGGTCGCCGTCCGCCGCCTCGGCGTCCGCCGCCACCTCGCGCTGCTCCCGCTCGCCGGGCTCGGCGGCGCGCTGCTCGTCCTCGCCGGGGACGCCGCCGCCCGCGTCGCCCTCCCGCCGTCCGCCGGGTTCGGCGAACTGCCCGTCGGGGTCGTGACCGCGCTGATCGGCGGGCCCGTGTTCGTCCTGCTCGCCCGCCGCACCCAGACCGGGGACGCCGACGCGGGCGCGGCCGTCGCGGTCACCGCGCCGCCGGGCGGCCCCCGCTACGCGGCCGTCCTCGCGGGCGGGCTGCTCGCCCTCGCCGCCGCGGCGCTGGTCGGCCTGCGGATCGGCGACGTGGACGTCTCGTGGGGCCAGGTCGCCGCGTCCCTCACCGGCTCCGGCACCGACGAGACCGACGCCGTCGTGTTCTACCGGCTGCCCCGCATCCTGGTCGCCGCGCTGGCCGGGGCCGTCCTCGCGGTCGCGGGCGCGGCCGTCCAGTCGGTGGTGCGCAACCCGCTCGCCGAACCCGGGTTCCTCGGCGTCACCGCGGGCTCGTCCGCGGGCGCCGTCGCGCTGATCACCGTGCTGCCGGGCGCGCCCGCCGCGCTGATCCCGGTGTTCGCGGCGGCCGGTGGCGTCCTCGCGCTCGCCGTCGTCGTCGCGCTCGCCCGCGACCGGCACGGCCTCGACCCGACCCGCGTCGTCCTCGTCGGCCTCGGCGCCGCCGTCACGCTGAGCGCGGTGACGAACCTGATGGTCGTCGCCGAGCAGATGAACGTGTCGGCGGCGCTCACCTGGATGGCGGGCAGCACCTACGCCCGGGACGCGTCGACGCTCGGCTGGCTCGCCGTGCCCGCGCTCGCGGCCGTCCTGTTCGCGCTGTCGGCGCGCCCGGTGGACATGCTCGCGCTCGGCGACGACCTGCCGCGCGCGCTCGGGCTGAACCTCGGCCGGGCCCGGCTGCTGGCGCTGCTCGCGGGCGCGGTGCTGGCGTCGGGCGCCGCGGCCGCCGTCGGGAACGTCGGGTTCGTCGCGCTCGTCGCGCCGCACCTGGCCCGCCGCCTCGCGGGCGGCGCCACCGCCCGCCTCGTCCCGGTCGCCGCGGTCCTCGGCGCCGTCCTCGTCGTCGCCGCCGACGCGCTCGGCCGCACCCTACTCGCCCCTGTCGAGATCCCGGTCGGCATCATGACCGCCGTCCTCGGCACCCCGTACCTGATCTGGCTGATGCGCCGCACCGCCCCCTGACCGGCGGCCGGAACGGAGCGCAGCGGAGTGGAGGCCGCCGGTCAGGGGCTGCTCTTGCCGGGGGGTGTGGGGGGTCGCCCCCCACAATGACGCGCTTACCGGTGGCCGGAACGAGACGCGGCGGAGTGGAGGCCGCCGGGCAGGGGGCCGCTCTTGCCGGGGATTTTGCTCCTTCGCGGATGTCATCACCGGCCGCGGGGGCATGTCCCGACCGACGCGAGGAGGGACGATGGCCGACACCGTGGTCGTGGTGGGGGCGGGGATCGCCGGGCTGGCCTGCGCCGTCCGGCTCCGCGAGAACGGGGTGCCGGTGCGGGTGCTGGAGGCGTCGGACGGCGTCGGCGGACGCATGCGCACCGACGTCGTCGAGGGGTTCCGGCTCGACCGGGGCTTCCAGGTGTTCAACACCGCGTACCCCGAGGTGCGGCGCCTGCTCGACCTGCGGTCGCTGCACCTGCGGCCGTTCGCGTCCGGGGTGGTCGTCTACGACGCGGGACGCCGGGAGCGGGTCATGCTCCC
This sequence comes from Actinomadura sp. WAC 06369, assembly GCF_003947565.1. Classification (NCBI taxonomy): domain Bacteria; kingdom Bacillati; phylum Actinomycetota; class Actinomycetes; order Streptosporangiales; family Thermomonosporaceae; genus Actinomadura; species Actinomadura sp. WAC 06369. Next base: position 36,825 of record NZ_QHJN01000052.1, read on the forward strand.
GTGGCGGCACCCCTCGTACACGCTCGGCACCCTCTTCGCGGGCATCGGGTCGCCGCGCGACAAGGCCGCGCTGGTGGCGATGACGGCCCGCGACATGGCCGCGCCGCCGTCCCGGATCCGCACCGGCGCCGAGCGCACGACGCTGGACGAGCTGCGCCGCCGGGGCATCTCGGACACGATGATCGACCGGCTGCTGCGCCCGTTCCTGGCCGCCGTCCTCCTCGAACGCGACCTGGAGACCTCCAGCCGCTACTTCCACATGCTCTGGCGGTCGTTCGCGAGCGGCACCATCGGCGTGCCCGCGCTCGGCATGGGGCGGGTCCCGGCGCTGCTCGCCGACCGGCTGCCCGAGGGGACGGTCGAACTGGAGAGGCCCGTCCGGGATATCACCGACGACGGCGTCCGGACGGCGTCCGGCGAGACGATCGCGGCGCGCGCGGTCGTGGTCGCGGCGGACCCGACGGCGGCCGCGGCGCTCGTCCCCGGCGTCGAGGCGCCCGCGATGCGGTCCGTCACGACCTTCTACCACACGGCCACGTCGTCGCCGATGCGCGAACCGGTGCAGATCATCGACGCGCAGGGGGTCGTCGCGGACACGATCGTCCTCACCGACGCCGCCCCCGAGTACTCGCCGGACGGGCGCGCGCTCATCTCCACGTCCGTCCTCGGCGTGCACGGCGACGCGGACGAGCCGCGGGTGCGGGACCGCCTCGCGGAGATCTACGGGCACACCAACGGGTGGCGGCACCTCGCGACGTACGCGGTGCCGGAGGCGCTGCCCGCGATGCCGCCGCCCCTGCGGTTCCGGCAGCCGGTGCGGCTCGGCCCCGGGCGGTACGTGTGCGGCGACCACCGCGACACCGGCTCCATCCAGGGCGCCCTGGTCTCCGGGCGCCGCGCCGCGCAGGCCGTCCTGGACGACCTGCGCGCCCTCGACGCCCGCCGCCGGATCGCCGCGGTGCCGGAGTCACAGCCGTGACGCGGCGGGCATCGCCTGCCCGCGCGGCTCGAACGCCCGGATCATCCCGTCCTGGGTGAAGGACGCGAGGAGCCGCCCGTCCCCGGTGACGATCTGGCCGCGCACGTGGCTCATGCCCGCGCCCGCGTACACGCTCTCGTGGTGGTACCGGACCCAGCCGTCCCACCGGACGGGCTCGTGGAAGTGCACGGCGATGCCCATGACCGCCGTCGACACCGTGTCGTGCGCCTGCGCCGTCCCGATGCCGGGGTGCGCCCGCATGGTCGTCGAGATGGCGAGGTGGCCGGTGAAGTGCGCGAGCAGCGCGCGCCGCAGGTCGTCCCGCTCGGGGACGGCCTCGTAGCGCACCCACGCGTCGATGACCGGGGGGCCGACCTCGTCGGGGTCGCCGTAGTCCCGGACGTCCTCGATGCGGATCTCGCGGCCCCGCATCGGCATGTCGACGGGGTGCGCCGCGCCGGGGCCCGCGGGCGCCGGGCCCGTCCACGCGTCGTGCCGGACGACGTCGGGTCCCGGGCGGTCGAGGAGGACGGTGCAGGTCGCGCACGTCCGGCCGCCCTGCCCGACCGCGATCGTCGCGCTCGCGAACGAGCGGCCCTCCCGGACGGGCGCGACCGCGAACTCCAGCGGCTGCGCGGGGTCGGCGACCGCGACGAACAGCGCGTGCGCCGAACGCACGGTCCGTCCGGGGAACGTCTTCGACGCGGCGACGACGCACTGGGCGAGGAGCTGGCTGCCGTCGGCGACCCGGCGGCCGCCGCCGTCGCTGCCCCCGGTGAACGCGGACCGCCCGGCGCCGGCCGGGGCCACGTCGAACACGTCGAGCATCCGGGCGAGGGACGAACCGGTCACGGCCGCACCCCCGTGAAGACGCCCGCGCCGAGCGTCACGCCGACGGCGTCGAGGTCGAACGCGACGTGCCCGGCGAGCCGCGCCACCTGCGGGAAGGGCTCCGGGTAGGCCCACGCGATCCCGGGGCCGCCGCCGCCGGACGCCCGCCAGTGCACGGCCTCGCCCTTGAACGGGCAGACGGTGCGGCGGCCGGTCGGCTCCAGCCGCGCGAAGTCGACGGCCTCCTCGGGGAAGTAGACCGCGAGCCCGTGGTCCTGCTCGTCCACGAACAGGCACGCGCGGCTGCGGGCGAGGAGCGTCCCGCCCAGCCGCGCCGTCACGAGGTTCGTGCGGGCGAGCAGTTCGACGCGGTAGTCCGGGCGTTCGTGGTACATCGACCGTGCGGCTGCCAAGGCTGCGACCTCCCTCGGGCGGACGCCTCCATCCTCGCAGCGGGCACCCCCGAGTGGAAGGGGCATTCTCCAATTCGAGATTACCGTTGCCGAGGTTGCGCGCCGCGGACCGGGTAGGCCGGTGACATGGGCGAACGCAAGGGGGAACCCTCGATCGGGGACGAGGTCGAGTGGAGCAGCCACGGGTCCACGGCCGAGGGAAAAGTCGAGAAGAAGGTCACCGACCGGCGGAAGGAGGCCGGACGCACGGTCGCCGCGTCACCCGACGAACCCCAGTACGTCGTGCGCAGCGAGAAGAGCGGCAAGAAGGCCGTCCACAAGCCGTCCGCGCTGAAGCGGAAGAAGAAGTGAGCGGCGACGGCGCGGGCGTCGAGGCCGAGTTCGGCGAGGTCGTCAACATGACCCCGAAGGAGCTCGAACGCTGGCTCGACTCCGACGAGTCCCGCTCCGTCGGGCAGAAGGACGGCGGCGGCGAGTCGACCGGCCACGCGTCGGGCCGCAGGATCATCGAACTGCTCCGCGCCAGGTCGTCCGACCTGACCGACGACGACCGGGCGCACATGAACAAGGTCGTGGGCTACGTCCACCGCCACCTCGCGCAGCGCCCGTCCGGCGACATCGAGCACACCAAGTGGCGCTACTCGCTGATGAACTGGGGCCACGACCCCCTCAAGTAGCGAACGCGCCCGCGGACGCCGCGAGGACGGCCGTCCGCGCCGCCTGGCCGGGCAGGTCCGGGTCGGGCGGCGTGCCGAGCAGGACCAGGTGGTGGTAGAGCGGCGCGGTCGCCGCGATGAGCAGCCGCCGCGCGTCCACGCCCGGCGCCAGCTCGCCCCGCGCCACGGCCCGCTCCACCACGACCTCGCAGCGGGCGTACCGGTCCTCCCACAGCCGCCGCTGGGCTTCGGCGGCCTGCTCGGAGCGGAACGACGCCGCGATCAGCGCCGCCATGACCGGCGGCCGCGCGGCCATGCCGTCCTGGATCTCGCGGTTCAGCCCCGTCAGATCGCCCTCCAGCGAACCGGTGTCCGGGGGCCGCCAGTCGTCGTCGCCCGCCGCGTCCAGCACGTCCGCCAGCAGCCCCCCGACGTCCTTCCAGCGCCGGTACACCGTCGCGCGGTGCACGCCCGCCCGCGCGGCGACGCCGTCCATGGTGAGCCCGTCGAAGCCGTGCTCGCCCAGTTCCGCCCGCACGGCGTCGAGCACCTGCGCGCGCACGCGCGCGGTCCGGCCGCCGGGGCGCCGGGCCCGTCGATCTTCCGGTTGCGCCGGGGTGGTCGTCATGGCACCATCTTAAAGTAACAGTTGTCGCATTAGTGGAGTCGCCGATGCTCATCCGGAGCGTTCACCCGGTCCCGCGGTCCCCGGCCGCCCGCCCCTCGAATGCTTCGGAGTGCCCGCATGCCCACGCAGATCACCGCGCTCGCCGCGTCCAAGTCGTACAACGGCCGGGTCGTCCTCGACTCGGTGACGTGCTCGCTCACCGCGGGCGAGCGCACCGGGATCGTCGGTGAGAACGGTTCCGGCAAGACCACCCTCCTCCGCCTGCTCGCGGGCCGCGAGCACCCCGACGCGGGCGAGGTCGTCGTCCAGGCGGACGGCGGCGTCGGCTACCTCCCGCAGGACGAGCGGCTCCCGCCGGACGCGACCGTCCAGCAGGTCATCGACCGCGCCCTGAGCGACCTCCGCGCCATCGAGGAGCGGATGCGCCGCCTCGAGAAGGCGATGGCCGGCGGCGACGAGACCGCCATGGCCGAGTACGGCGAGCTGCTGACCGTGTTCGAGCTGCGCGGCGGCTACGACGCCGACGCCCGCGTCGAACGCGCCATGCACGGCCTCGGCCTCGGCCTCGTCGACCGCGCCCGCACCGTCGGCGGCCTGTCCGGCGGCGAGCAGGTCCGGCTCCGACTCGCGGCCGTCCTCGCCGCCGCGCCCGAGGTGCTCCTGCTGGACGAGCCGACCAACCACCTCGACGACGCCGCCGTGGCCTGGCTGGAGGACCACCTGCGCACCCGCGCGGGCACCACCGTCGCCGTCTCCCACGACCGCGCGTTCCTCGAACGCGTCGCCACGACCCTGCTGGAGGTCGACGCCGACCGGCGCACCGTCGTCCGGTACGGCAACGGCTACGCGGGGTACCTCGCCGAGAAGAAGGCGGCCCGCGAACGCTGGGTCCAGGCCCACGACCGGTGGCGGGCCGACGTGGAGCACCACCGCGAGTCCGCCGCGACCACCGCCCGCCGGGTGGCGCCCGGCCGCGCGATGAAGGACGGCAACAAGATGGCCTACGACCGGGCGGCCGGACGGGTGCAGCAGTCGCTCGCGAGCCGGGTGCGGAACGCGGAGGAGCGGCTGCGGCGGCTCCTCGCCGACCCGGTCCCGCCGCCGCCCGAACCGCTCCGCTTCACCCCGGTGCTCCGCGCCCGCCGCCTGGAAGGGAACGTCCTCGACGCCGCCGGCGTCGCCGTCGCGGACCGCCTGCGCCCCACCGACCTCGCCGTCCCCGCGGGCTCGCGGCTGCTGGTCACCGGGCCGAACGGCGCGGGCAAGAGCACCCTCCTGCGCGTCCTCGCGGGCGACGCCGCCCCCGACCGCGGCACCGTCGCCCGCCGCGGCCGCGTCGGGTACCTCCCGCAGGAGCCCCGGCCGGGCGCGCCCGGCGAGACGCTCCTCGCCGCCTTCGCCCGCGGCCGGACCGGCGACCCCGCCGAGCACGCCGACCGCCTCCAGGCCCTCGGCCTGTTCGACCCCGCCCAGTTCACGACCCCCGTCGGCCGCCTCTCCACCGGTCAGCGCCAGCGGCTCGCCCTCGCGCGGCTGCTCACCGAACCCTGGGACGCCCTCCTGCTGGACGAGCCCACGAACCACCTGTCGCCCGCCCTCGTCGAGGACCTCGAAACGGCCCTCGCCGGGTACGGCGGCGCCCTCGTCGTCGTCAGCCACGACCGCCGCCTGCGCCGCCGCTGGCAGGGCGCCCACCTCGCCCTCTGACCCCGAAGGAACCCCGATGCCCGCTCCCGCCGACCCGACCGTCCTGCACCCGATGCCCGGCCAGCCCCGGCTCGTCCAGCTGAAACCCCTCGTCACCTCACCGCTCATCGAGGTGGGGGAGTACTCGTACTACGACGACCCGGACGATCCGACGGCCTTCGAGACCCGCAACGTCCTGTACCACTACGGCCCCGAGAAGCTGGTCATCGGGAAGTTCTGCGCGCTCGGCGAAGGCGTCCGGTTCATCATGAACGGCGCGAACCACCGCATGGACGGCCCGTCCACCTTCCCCTTCCCGATCATGGGCGGGGCGTGGGCGGAGCACTTCGACCTCATCACCGACCTGCCCGGCCGCGGCGACACCGTCCTCGGCCACGACGTGTGGCTCGGCTACCGCACGACGGTGATGCCCGGCGTCCGCATCGGCCACGGCGCCGTCGTCGCGTCGGGCTCCGTCGTCGTCGACGACGTCCCCGACTACGGCGTCGTCGGCGGCAACCCGGCCCGCCTCATCCGCCGCCGCCACGGCGACGCCGACGTCGAGCGCCTCCTCGCCGTCGCGTGGTGGGACTGGCCCGTCGAGCACATCACCGCCCACGTCCGCACCATCATGTCCGGCACCGTCGACGAACTGGAGCAAGCCGCCCCCTGAACGGCGTCAGCCGCGCCGCCCCGCCTTTACCGAGACTCGACCATGACGGATCCCAATGCCGGTAGCCCGGCGCGCGGACGGGTTGTGAGGATCGAAGCGCGAGTCGATTCCGGCATCCTCGACAGGGGGCACTCTGTGACATCGCAGCTCAATCCGTACATCAGCTTCGACGGCGACGCCCGGGAGGCGATGGCGTTCTACCGGTCCGTCTTCGGCGGCGAACTGGTGATGCACACCTTCGGCGAGTTCGGCGACCCGGACGCGCCCGGGGCCGACAAGATCATGCACGCCTTGCTGCGCTCCGAGCGCGGCTACGCGATCATGGGCGCCGACAGCCCGCCCGGCATGCCGTACAACCCCGGCGACAACATCACGATCAGTCTGAGCGGCGACGACGCCGACACGCTGCGCGGCTACTGGGCGAAGCTCTCCGAGAGCGGCACCGTGGTCGTCCCGCTGGAGATGCAGATGTGGGGCGACGAGTACGGCCAGTGCACCGACCGCTTCGGCATCGGCTGGATGGTCAACATCAGCGGCTCGGCCGCCTGACGGCGGCTACGCGCGCCGCACGGGCGTCCCGGCGTCGAGCGACTCCAGGTACCCGGCGACCTTCGGCGACCTGCGGCTCTCCGCTGGGACGGCGTCGGCGACCTTGCGGGCGAGGCTGTTCACCAGGGTGGTCCGGTGCTCGACCGGCTGGGCCTCGTAGACCGCCTGCGCGAGCCGGACCCCTTCGGTGACGTCCCCCGCACGGACATGCCCGGACGCATTCAGCAGCGAGAGCTGGGAGCGCGTGCGCGGATCGTCGGCGGGCAGGATCGCCAGCGCCTTGTCGACCGACTTGTCCACCAGCTCGCGATCACCCGCGTAAGCGTGCACCCAAGCCGCGGTGTAGTGCACGCGGTCCTCGGCCCAGTCGTTGACGGAACTCGGGTCCGCGGTCGAGGTGTTGGTTCTCTGAGTGATTTCCTCGCAGGACCGCAGAGCCGCCGCTGCTTCGGCGTCGCGCCCCTGCAACGCGTATACCTGCGCGCGGACCGAGTGGAGACCCGCCAGGCCGGGGCAGGGAGTGCCCGAGGACCGAGAGATCGCCTCGTCCGCCTTGCGCAGGAGCACTCCGGCGGGACGGTCTTCATATATTTCGCGGATGAGGCGGTTCTGGGTCACCCAAATGCTGAGGTGGATGTCGCCGGAGGCATCGGCCGCGTGGTGCGCGGTGGTCCACCACTGGCGTGCCAGACGAGGCTCGCCCAAATTGCACAGGGTCTTCGCCATGAGAAGGGACAAGGCGCTCGTCACTCGGCTCCAATCTTTCGAAAGCCGATCATCGGTGCGCCGCGCGGTGATCTGCTGAACGGCCACAAGATCGACCGCGAGGTCACGCATGAGTTGCTGAGGGGGAAGGAGAGTGTAGCTGTATCCGTACTCGGCGACCGTCTCTTCCCATTCGTCCAGTTGGCTTTCCTCACTGCGGCCCAGTGCGCGATCGACGCCGCCGTGAATGTGCTGGAGGGCTTCCATTGCCGGGGTCGTGGTGATGCCGAGGGCCGCCAGGGCCTGCAGAAGTCGACGTCGTTCCATGTCGTCGTCCTCCTCGTTCGGGACGCCGGGGTGTGGACTCGCCCGCTCCACGCTACGCCGCTCGCGGGTGCATGTCCGTGCCGCGGGCGCGAGGGCGGCGAGTTCGCCGTCGGCTTCGAGCGCCTCATCGAGCAACCGGGCGAGATCGGGCGACGGCGCGCGGAATCCGCTGCGGATCTTTGACAGGTGCCCCGCGTCGAAATGCACGGCGGCGGCGAGCCCGCGCAGTGACAGCTCGCGTTCGATCATGAGAACCCGCATCTTGCTGCCGAATTCCGTCATAACCGGCCCTATCTGTCGATAGTGGGTGTTGCCTGTTGCCTGGAATCGCAGGCAGCAGGCAACACCTTCCACGGTAATCGGGATTGCCTTTTCATGGCAGTGAAAACGAAAGCGGCCCCGGCCTGGTGCGGGAACACCAGGGAGCCCGGGGCCTTGGCCGGAAGGCGGTCCGACCCGTGGCGAATAGTACGGTCCCGCACGACCCGCTCGCAGCACTTGGCGCGTACTTGGGCGCCCGGCGGCTGGAGGTGGAGCTGACGGCGCGCGGGCTGCGCGTCCGGAACCCGGACGGGCGCGGCTGCTGCGACGAGGCGCCCGTCCCGTCCGTCCTGATCACGTGCCGCCCCCGGCCGGACGACTCGGGGCGCCTCTGGTACTGGACGTCCTGGAACGAGCCGATCGCCGAGGCCGAGCGTGTCGTGGACGCGACCGTGCTCGTCCTCGGGCGGCTGGCCGGGCGCGAGGAGGGCGCGCAGTGAGCGCGCCGTGGACGCCCGAGCGGGTGGCGGCCGAGGTGGCGCGGCGGTTCCCGGGGACGACGGCGTGGCTCGGACGCCACACGGGGAGCTGGTGGGCGGTCGCCCGCGACCGGGCGGGGCGCCACCGGCTGGTCGAGGCCGCCACACCTGCCGACCTCGTCCGGCGCCTGGACGAACTGGGCGTGCGGCGCGCCGGATCCGTGCAGGAGCCGAGACCGCCGAGCCGTCCGCCGTCCCGCCCGCCGACGCGGCCCGCGCCGCCGCCGAGGCGCCGCCCGGCCCGCGCCCGCCGCGGACGGCTGCGGTCCACCCTCGGCGCACTCGCCACCCCCTGACGCGGGCGGCGCCCGACCGGTGCTGGGTGGCGCGGCGGGTGCCGCGCGGCCGCTGCGCGCCGCCGGTGCGGCCGGACGACCCGGCTGGACGACCCGGCCGGCGCCGTCTGACCGTCGGGGTCACTCGGCGGTGTGGGCGAGGATGGCGGCGGCGCGGGGTTTGTGGGTCTCGGGCGGGAGGGGGTGGGCGAGGCCGGGCGGGGGGGGCAGGCGGGCGGCCCGGGCGCGGTCGGGGGTCGCGGCGCCCTTGGCCGGGCTGGCCGG
>NZ_QHJN01000006.1:0-122437 GCF_003947565.1 Actinomadura sp. WAC 06369
CCCGAGCCCCGAGCCCCGAGCCCCGAGCCGAGGACGCATGCACGACTGCGAACCCACACAGACACCCGACATCGACCACGCGGCGCTCCGGGCCAGGTACCTGGCCGAGCGCGACAAGCGGCTCCGTCCCGAGGGGCAGCGGCAGTACCTCGCCGCCGAGGGCGAGTTCGGGGACTACTACGACGCCGACCCCTACACGCCCGCCGCGCCCCGCGAACCGATCTCGGCCGACATCGAGGCGGCCGTCCTGGGCGGCGGCTTCGCGGGCCTCATCGCCGCGGCGCGGATCAAGCGGGCGGGCGTCGAGGACTGCCGGATCATCGAGCTCGGCGGCGACTTCGGCGGCGTCTGGTACTGGAACCGCTACCCCGGCATCCAGGTCGACACCGACAGCTACTGCTACCTGCCGCTGCTGGAGGAGACCGGCTACATGCCGGTGGAGAAGTACTCCTCCGGCCGGGAGTGCCTCGAGCACGCCCGCCGCATCGGCAGGCACTTCGGCCTCTACGACGGCGCGGTCTTCGGTACGAAGGTCGAGTCGATGCGGTGGGACGGGGAGATCCGGCGCTGGCGGATCGCCACGAACCGGGGCGACGACCTGCGGGCCCGCTTCGTCGTCATGTGCCAGGGGCCGTTCAACCGGCCGAAGCTCCCCGGCGTCCCCGGCATCACCGAGTTCGAGGGGCACATGTTCCACTCGGCGCGCTGGGACTACGCCTACACCGGCGGGGACATGGACGGCGGCATGGACGGCCTCGCCGGCAAGCGGGTCGCGATCGTCGGCACCGGCGCGTCCGGCATCGGCGTGATCCCGCACCTCGCGCGCTCGGCCGAGCACCTGTACGTCTTCCAGCGCACCCCGTCGTACATCCACGAGCGCGGCAACGCGAGGACCGATCCCGCATGGGTGAAGACGCTGGAGCCGGGCTGGCAGAAGGAGCGGCAGCGCAACTTCCACACCGCCGCTTTCGAGGCGTTCGCGCCCGGCCAGCCCGACCTGGTCTGCGACGGCTGGACCGAGGTCAGCCGGAACCTGGCCGCCCACCTGGACGCCACCGGCGGCTGGGACGCGCTCGCCGACCCGCGGACGTTCATGGAGCTCCGGGAGATCCAGGACTACCGGGCGATGCAGCGGATGCGCGACCGCGTCGACGAGATCGTCGACGACCCGGAGACGGCCGAGGCGCTGAAGCCCTACTACCGCTTCCTGTGCAAGCGCCCGGGCTTCAGCGACGACTACCTTCCGACCTTCAACCGCCCGAACGTCACCCTCGTGGACGTCTCGGGCAGCAAGGGCGTCGAGCGCATCACCCCCAAGGGCATCGTCGCCCGCGGCGTCGAGCACCAGGTCGACTGCATCGTCTTCGCCAGCGGCTTCGAGATCACCACCGACCTGGACCGGCGGCTCGCCATCGAGCCGTTCACCGGCCGGGACGGCCTGTCGCTCTACGACCACTGGTCCGGCGGCTACCGCACCCTGCACGGCATCACCAGCCACGGCTTTCCCAACCTGCTGTGGACCGGGTTCCTCCAGGGCGGCGTGACCGCCAGCACGACCGCGATGTTCGAGCAGCAGGCCGACCACATCGCCTACCTCATCGCCGAGACGCGGGCGCGCGGCGCGGCGACCCTCGAACCCACCGCCGAGGCGCAGGACGCGTGGTGCGCCACGATCCGCGACAACGCCATCGACAACGTGCGGTTCATCCGCGAATGCACGCCCGGCTACTACAACAACGAAGGCGAGCGGAACATCCGGTCGCACCTCGGCGAACCCTACGGGCCCGGCTTCTTCGCCATGGAGGAGCTGCTGCGGGCTTGGCGCGACGCGGGCGCCATGGACGGGCTCGTCCTGGACGGAAACGCGGACGGCGGGGCGGGCGGCCGATGACCGGCGGCGAGCTGAGATTCGACGGCCGCGTCGCCGTGGTCACCGGCGCGGGCCGGGGCCTCGGCCGCGCCTACGCGCTGCTGCTCGCGTCGCGCGGCGCGGCGGTCGTCGTCAACGACCCCGGCGGGACGATGCGCGGCGACGGCACCGACCCGGGGCCCGCCGCCGAGGTCGTCCGGGAGATCGAGGCCGCCGGGGGAGAGGCCGTCGCGTGCACCGCCTCCGTCGCGACGCCCGAGGGCGGCGCCGCGATCGTCGGGACGGCGCTCGACCGCTACGGCCGCGTCGACGCCCTGGTCCACAACGCCGGGAACCACCGGCCCGCGCCGCTCGCGGAGATGACGCACGAGGACCTCGACGCCGTCCTGGACGTCCACCTGCGCGGCGCGTTCAACGTCGTGCGGCCCGCGTTCCCCGCGATGCGCGACGCGGGCTACGGCCGCGTCGTGCTGACCTCGTCCATCGGCGGGCTGTACGGCAACCGCGGGGTCGCGAACTACGCCATGGCCAAGGCCGGCGTCATCGGCCTGTCCAACGTGGTCGCGCTCGAAGGCGCCGACGCCGGGGTGAAGTGCAACGTCGTCGTCCCCGCCGCGGTCACCCGGATGGCCGACGGCATCGACACCTCCGCCTACCCGCCCATGGGCCCGGACCTCGCGGCCCCGGCCGTGGGGTGGCTCGCGCACGAGTCGTGCTCGGTCACCGGCGAGATGCTGGTGGCGATCGCGGGCCGGGTGGCGCGGGCCTTCATCGCCGAGACGCCCGGCGAGTACCGGCCGTCCTGGACGGTCGAGCAGGTCGGCGAGCGGATCGGCGCGATCCGCGACACGGCCGCCCCGTGGATCCTGCCGGTCGTCCCGTCGGCGCACAACGACCACATCGCGAGGAGCTTCGCGATGGCCACGAAGGGAAGCGAGCATGCCGGTTAAGGTCTACGAGCGGATCCTGGACCTCTTCGAGGCCGAGGGCATCGACACGATCTTCGGCATCCCCGACCCGAACTTCGTGCACCTGTTCCACCTCGCCGAGGAGCGCGGCTGGAACGTCGTCGCGCCGCACCACGAGGCGTCCGCCGGGTTCATGGCCGAGGCGGTGGCGCGCATGACCGGCAAGGCCGCCGTGTGCATCGGCACGCTCGGCCCCGGCATGGCGAACATGGCCCCGGCCGTCCAGTGCGCCAAGGTCGAGAACTCGCCGGTGATCTTCCTCGGCGGGCAGCGCGCCCGCATCACCGAGCAGCGGGTCCGGCGCGGGCGCATCCAGTTCGTCAAGCAGTCCGGGCTGTTCGAGCCGTCGGTCAAGTACGCGGCCAGCATCGAGTACGCCGACCAGACCGACGAGATCGTCCGCGAGGCCCTGCGCAAGGCGCTGACCGGCACCCCCGGCCCGGCGTACATCGAGTACCCGGCCCACGTGATCCAGGAGGAGCTCGACGTCCCCCCGGCGGCGCCGCCCGAGCGGTACCGCCTGGTCGGCCAGACCGCGGGCGCCGAGCGGGTCGCCGAGGCGGCCCGGCTCATCGGCGCCGCGAAGCAGCCGGTCATCCTCGTCGGGCACGGCGTCCACACGTCCCGTTCCGGTGCGTCGGTCCGGGCCCTCGCGGAGAAGATGGCGTGCCCCGTCGTCCAGACGTCCGGCGGCACCTCCTACATCGCGGGCCTGGAGGACCGCACCTTCCCCTACGGCTTCTCCCCGTCGGCGGTCGACGCCGTCGTGAAGTCCGACCTGTGCCTCGCCCTCGGCACCGAACTCGGCGAGCCCGTCCACTACGGGCGCGGACGGCACTGGGCCGAGAACGAGGCGAACCGCACGTGGATCCTCGTGGAGCAGGACCCCGAGGCGATCGGCGTGAACCGCCCGATCGACGTGCCGCTCGTCGGCGACCTGCGCGCGGTCGTCCCGCAGCTCGCCGAGGCCCTCGGCGACACCCCCCGCGAGCCGTCCCCGGAACTCGCCGGCTGGATCAGGGAGGACGCCGAGCGGCTCGCCGGCCTCGCGGACTCCGCCCCGTCCGGCATGTCGCCCGTCCACCCGGCCCGCCTGGTCGTCGAGGCCACGAAGGTGTTCCCGGCGGACGGCATCATGGTCCGCGACGGCGGCGCCACGACCATCTTCCAGTGGACGTACTCGCAGGCCAAACCGCACGACGTCATCTGGAACCAGAACTTCGGCCACCTCGGCACCGGCCTGCCCTACGCCGTCGGCGCCTCCGTCGCGGACGGCGGGCGGCGCCCGGTCATGCTGGTCACCGGCGACTCGTCCTTCATGTTCCACATCACCGAACTGGAGACGGCGGCGCGGCTGAACCTGCCGCTCGTCTGCGTCGTGGCCGTCGACTACGCGTGGGGCCTGGAGGTCGGCGTCTACAAGCGCACCTTCGGGCAGGGGTCGCGGGAGACCGGCGTGCACTGGAGCACCGGCACCCGCCTCGACAAGGTCGGCGAGGGCTTCGGCTGCCACGGCGAGTACGTCGAGCGCGACGAGGACATCGCGCCCGCGATCAAGCGGGCGTTCGCGAGCGGGAGGACGGCGGTCGTCCACGTCGCGGTCGACCCGAAGGCGAACTCCGAGGAGATGCCGAGCTACGCCGAGTTCCGCACCTGGTACGCCGAGGGGATGCAGTGACCGACGTCCCGTGCAGCCCCCGGGAGAGAGAAGGCGAGTCATGCGCGAGTACCTGACGTTCTACATCGGGGGCCGGTGGACCGACCCGGCGGAGGACCGGACCCTGGACGTCGTCAACCCGGCGACCGAGGAGGTCTGCGGCCGGGTCGCCGCCGGGACGGCGGCCGACGTCGACCGCGCGGTCGCCGCCGCCCGGGACGCGTTCCCCGGCTGGTCGGCGTCCACCCGCGACGAGCGGCTGGACCTGCTGAACACGATCCTCGGCGAGTACCGGAAGCGGATCGGCGACCTCGCCGCGGCGCTCACCGAGGAGATGGGCGCGCCCGCCGCGCTCGCGGGCGGCTTCCAGGTGCAGCTCGGGCTCGGGCACCTGACGACCGCGATCGAACTCCTCGAAAGCTTCGTCTTCGAGGAGCAGCGCGGCGAGACGCTGATCGTCAAGGAGCCGATCGGCGTCTGCGGCCTGATCACCCCGTGGAACTGGCCGCTGAACCAGATCGCCGTCAAGGTGTTCCCCGCCCTGGCGACCGGCTGCACGATGGTGCTCAAGCCGTCCGAGAACTCGCCGTTCAGCGGGCAGGTCTTCGCCGAGATCCTGGACGCCGCCGGTGTCCCCGCGGGCGTCTTCAACCTCGTGCAGGGCGACGGTCCGGGGGTCGGCGCGCCGCTGTCCGCGCATCCCGGCGTCGACCTCGTGTCGTTCACCGGCTCGGTGCGCGCCGGGGTCGAGGTCGCGCGCAGCGCCGCGCCCGGCGTCAAGCGGGTGACCCAGGAACTGGGCGGCAAGGGCCCCAACATCGTGCTCGACGACGGCTCCCTCGCCGAGAACGTCGCGAAGGGCGTCGGCACGATGATGAACAACTCCGGGCAGACGTGCAGCGCCCCCTCGCGGATGCTGGTGCCGCGCGCCCGGATGGCCGAGGCGATCGACGCCGCCCGCGAGGCGGCGTCCGGCGTCACCGTCGGCGACCCCAACGGGGAGTTCGGCATCGGCCCCGTCGTCTCCGGTGCCCAGTTCGAGAAGATCCAGGCGCTGATCCGGAAGGGGATCGACGAGGGCGCGACCCTGGTCGCGGGCGGCACCGGCCGTCCGGACGGCCTCGACAAGGGCTTCTACGTCAAGCCCACGGTGTTCGCGGACGTCACCAACGACATGACCGTCGCCCGCGAGGAGATCTTCGGGCCGGTCCTCACCATCCTCGGCTACGACGACGTGGACCACGCGGTCGAGATCGCCAACGACACCGAGTACGGCCTGTCCGGTTTCGTGGCGGGCGAGGACCTCGCCCAGGCCCGCGCCGTCGCCCGCCGCATCCGCGCCGGATCCGTCGCGATCAACGACGGGTTCGACTTCCACGCCCCGTTCGGCGGCTACAAGAAGAGCGGCAACGGCCGCGAATGGGGCGAGTACGGCTTCCACGACTACCTGGAGGTCAAGAGCATCCTCGGCCACGGCCCCGCCTGACGGGCGCCCGCCGCGGGTGCGATCATGCGTCGCATGACGTCCAGTGCCCGGCGGCTGATCGACGCGGCCCGCCTCGCGCCGCCGCCCGGCCCGTTCGACTGGGAACGGGTCGGGCGGCGGCTCGGGACGCCCGTCCCCCGCGACTACCGCGACCTGCTCGACGCCGGTGGCGGCGGACTCTGGCTCGACTTCGTGAGGCTCCACGTCCCCGCGCCCGGCCCCGGCTTCGCCCACGTCGACCTCGAAGAGTCGGGGCGGGAGTTCGAGCAGCTCCAGGAGCTGTTCGAGGACGAGGTCGTCGCACCGCCCGACGACCTCGCCCCCGGCACCCGGCTGCTGCCCTGGGCCTCGACCGGCACGGGCGTCACGCTCTACTGGCAGGTCTCACCCGGCGCGGCGCCCGACACGTACCCGATCCGGATCTCGGACCGGAACGGCGACGTGTGGGAGACGCACGACCTGCTCACCACGGACCTCCTCCTGGACCTCGTCCAAGGTGAGGCACCCGGCAAGCTGCTCGACGAGTCATGGATGGACCGCCGCATACCCTTCAAGCCCTACACCCCCGAGTAGCGCGGCAAACGGGCCGCCCCCGACCATCAGAGGACGGCCCGCCCCGTGGTTCAGCGGACCCGGGAGAGGAAGGCCCTCCACTCCGCACGTGTCATCTCGAGGACCGGGGAAGTGGGGTCTGCTTTGGAGTCCCGTACCCCGATTGTGTCATCTGCGGTTCGAGCTACCTCGACGCATTCGCCGTTCGGATTGCTGTGGCTCGATTTGCGCCAGCCGGTGTGGTGCTTGGTCATACTTCCGATCCTGCCGCGTCGGTGAGCCGGTCGGCTACCCGGCTGAAGAAGGTGAGGCTGTCATCGGGGGACAGTGCGGCTTTCCGAACTCGCTCGTACAGCTCCGTATATGTAGCGATCTCGTTGCGCTTGCTCAGGACGATATCCGCGGTGACCGTGTCGATAACCGCCATCGCCGAGTCGCCAGGTTCGGGGAACGTGTAGAGGAAGAACGATGCTTGCGGCAGTAGCCCTCCGGGGATACGGACGTCGCTGGGGAGAACCTGGACGGTGATCCTTTCTTCGGCGGCGACCATGGCGATGAGGTGGCGGAGTTGGGCGGCCATGACCGGGGGCGGGACCGCGAGCCGGTGGATCATGGTTTCGTCGAGCACCGCGTCGTAGGTGGGGCCGTCCGCTGAGAGCAGCCGTCTCTGGCGGTGCTCCCGGGCCTCGGCCATGCGCTCGGGCCGGTAGGCGAGCGTTCCCTGGCAGGCGTCGAGTTCGACGAGGGCGTCGATGAACTCGGGTGTCTGCAAGACGGCGGGCATGCCCGTCTGGTTGTAGCTGCGGATGCTGTCGGCGCCGGCCTCCAGATCGGCGTAGAGCTTCTGCCGTGGGCCCATGGACTCGCCGAAGCGGTCCCACCAGTGCTTCTCACCGGCGTCGCGGGCGAGGCGGACGAGCCGGTCGCGCTTGGCGTCGGTGACCTCGAGCGCGTCGAGGATGTCCATGATGTCGTGGAGGTCGGGGCGGATCTGCGCGTTCTCCAGACGCGTGATCTTGGTTCGGGACTGGTAGATGAGCCGCCCGACGTCGTCGGTGGTCATCTCCCGTGCTTCGCGGACCTTCCGGAGTTCGGCGGCCAGCCGACGGCGGCGTACGTAGGGGCTATGCAAGATCGCCTCCCAAGTGCCGGGGGAACTACTGAGTGCATTGGCTGGTAACTCTTTGAAGTTGTCTTTGTCGGCAATGTAACGCCGTTCGTTGTTCGGAGTGCGGAGTACGCGCAGGTCGGCGGGTCGTGGGCGAAATTCGCACGTGCGGATCCGGCACGTGCGGAACCGAAATGTGCCGGAGCCGCACATGCCCATCGGTCACGTGAGTGGACGGCCTGTGCGAATCGGCGCCCGTGGACGGATTTCTCGTGCTCGGGTGGTGACCGGCTGTGACGATGGGCTCGTGGAAGAAGGGGTGACCCGATGGATCCGCAACATCGTCTCCACCCGTGAACCGAGGTGATCGATCATGTCTCCGTCGCCGTCTCTCGAAGCCGGGCCCGCGCCGCTGCGCTGGCGGCGCTCGTTCCCCGGCGGTCCCGAGCAGGCCCGCGCGGTCCGGCGGTTCGTCGGCTGCCTGCTGGCCGACTGCCCGTACCTGGACGACGTCCTGCTCGCCGCCGACGAACTCGTCGTGAACGCGCTCCGGCACACCCGGTCCGGGCAGTGCGGCGGCCGGTTCGCCGTCGAGCTGGCGCACGGGCGGGACGGCGTCCGCGTCGCCGTCACCGACCAGGGCGGGCCGGGCGAGCCGGTGTGCCGGACCGCCGGCGACCTGGACGAGTCCGGGCGCGGCCTGCACACCATCGCCCTCCTCGCCGCGAGCTGGACCTGGTGCGGCGACGACCGGGGCCGCACGGTGTCGGCGGTGTTCGCGGGGGAGTGGTCGGCGTGAGGGGCCCGGTGGCGTGGACCCACGACCAGGTCCATCGGCGGGTCCGCTCCGCGATGGCGGCCGCGATGCGCGCGGACGACCGGGCCGTCGAGAGGTTCGCGGCCGGGGCGGGCCTCGACCCGCACACCCGGGCGTTCGTCCTGGAGGCGCGGCGGCTCACGCTGGCGTGCACGGCCGCGCTGACGTGCGTCCTGTCGGCGCACCGGCCCGGCGGCGGCCCGGACGGCGCGCCGATCTGCCGGGGGTGCGGGACGGCCGAGTGCCGGACGCTGCACGGGGTCGCGGACGTCCTCGCCGCGTACGCGGTCCGTCCGGCGCCCGTCGACCGGGCGGAGGCGTGGCGGCGGGCGGACGCCTGCCTCGGCGGGCGGCCGGTGCCGCTGTCGGTCGAGGAGTTCCGGGACGGCTTCATCGTGCGGCCCGCCGAGGTCGCGGCCGACGACCTCGGCCCCGTGCTGGTCGTGGACCGCGACACGGGCGCGCTGAGCCGGTGGCCCGCGATGCCGTCCGGGCTGCTTGCCCGCGAGTACGAGCGCTACCGGGAGCCGAATCAGGGATCGCGCGGGTAGGGACCGTCGTTGCGGGTGCCGCGTCCGATGAGTTCGCGGCTCCCGGCCGGTCGACCCCGTGACAGCCCAGGAAAGGACACCGCCATGTCAGAGCTTCTCGTCGACTTCATCACCTCCCTCGACGGCTACGCGTCGGGAGAGGGGTGGCCCGGATTCTGGGGCCTGGAGGGGCCGGAGTACCTCGCGTGGCTCGGCGAGCAGCCCGAGGTCACGTACCTGATGGGAGCGAACACCTACCGTCTGATGTCGGGCTTCGCCGCCGGGGAGGTCCCGGCCGGGCAGGACGAGTTCCGGCCCGAGGAAGAGCAGTCCGTCGACGAGCTCACGCGGGCGTCCAAGGTGGTGTTCTCCTCCTCGCTCGACGAGCCGCTGGCGTGGGCCAACTGCACGCTCGTCCGGGAAGACGCCGTCGAGGCCGTCCGCGCCATGAAGTCGAGCGGCTCCGGGCCGCTCAGCACGATCGGCAGCCTGAGCCTGTGCCGGTCCCTGCTCCGGGCCGGGCTCGTCGACCGCTTCCGGGTCGTGATGTTCCCGGTGATCACCGGGGCCACGGGCGCGGAACGCATCTACGACGGCTATCCGGACGTCGCCCTCGAGATGATCGGGCACCGCACCTTCGACGGCGGCATCCAGCTGGTCGAGTACAAGCCGCGAGTGCTGGAGCACCCGCCGCTCGGTGCCCCCGCGTGACGTCGCCCCGGCCGCCGCTCAGAATCCTCGTTTCCGGATGGCGTGCGCCGCACGCTCCAGGTCCTCCCGGAAGTCGGGGTGGGCGATGGCGACCAGGCGGCGGGCGCGTTCGGCGAGGCCGCGGCCTTTGAGTTCGGCGGCGCCGAACTCGGTGACGACGACGTCCACGTCGCTGCGCGCCGTGGTGACCGGGCCGGACAGGGCGGCGGTGATCCGGCTGACCGTGCCGCCCCGGGCGGTGGCGGGCAGCGCGGTGACGGCGCGCCCGCCCCGCGAGCGCGCCCCGGCGCGGACGAAGTCGACCTGGCCGCCGGTGCCGCCGACGTAGGACGCGCCGCTCTGCTCCGCGTTCACCTGGCCGGTCAGGTCGACCTCCATCGCCGAGTTGATCGTGACGAGGCCGTCCAGGCGCGCGAGGACGCCCGCGTCGTGCGTGTACGACGCGGGGGTCATACGGATCAGCGGGTTGTCGTGCGCGAACGCGTAGAGCCGGGCGGTGCCGATGAGCGCGCCCGTGACCGAGACGCCCCGGTCGATCGGCTTGCGCGCGTTGGTGACGGCGCCCGCCTCGATCAGCTCGACCAGGCCGTCGCCGAGCATCCCGGAGTGCACGCCGAGGTCGCGGCGGTCGCGCAGCAGCCGCAGCAGCGCGTCGGGGACGGCGCCGACGCCGGTCTGCACGACCGCGCCGTCCCCGATGTAGGCGGCGGCGTGCGCCGCGATGGCCTCGTCGGTCGCGGTGATCCGCGCGGGCGGCACCTCGACCGGCGGGCGCGACACGTGCACGGCGACGTCGATCTCGGACGCGTGGAGGAGTTCGCCGCGCGTGAAGGGGACCCGGTCGTTCACCTCGGCGACGACGACACGGGCTTTCGCGACCGCGGCCCGCACGTGGTCGGTGATGAGCCCGAAGCTGTGGTTCCCGTCCCCGTCGGGCGGGCTGACCTGGACGAACGCGGCGTCGCACCCGATGGCGCCCGCCTCGATCAGCGGGCCGACCTGGCTGACGTGGCACGGGACGACCGTCAGCCGGTGCGCCTTGCTGAGCGAGCGCAGCGCGCCGATCGCGCCCATGCTGGACACCGCGAACGACTCCGCCGCGTCCGGCGTGAGCAGCCCGGAGAAGCTCGTCGCGATGAAGAGCGACAGGCCGCCGATGCCGCGGCCCTGCTCGATGAGCGCCGCGATCAGCGACGTCGGCTCGCCGCACGCCTGCCCGGCGACGATGCGGTCGCCGGGCCGCAGGACCGCCGCGAGGTCGAGGTCGCGGACGTCCCCGACCGTCCTCACGTCCGTTCCCCGGCGGCCAGCAGCGCCCGCGCGCGGGCCAGGTGCGGGCGGTCGAGCATCGCGCCCCGGTGCGCGACGACGCCCGCGCCGGGGGCGGCCTCGAACAGCCCGACGATCTCGCGGGCCTCCGCGAGTTCGTCCTCCGTCGGGGCGAACGCCTCGTTGATCACCGGGACCTGGTCGGGGTGGATGGCGAGCATGCCGCGGAAGCCGTCCCGGCGGACCCGCGCGGCCCGCGCCCGCAGCCCGTCCAGGTCGCGGAAGTCGCCCTGGATGGTCTCGATCGGCGCGACCCCGGCGGCGGCCGCGCCGAGCAGGCACAGGCTGCGCGCCAGCTCGTAGGTGAACGCGTACGCGCCGTCGGGGGCGCGGTTCCCGCTCGCGCCCACGGCGTCGGCGAGGTCCTCGGCGCCCCACGTCATGGCCGCGAGCCGCGGCGCGCCCTGGTAGGTGCCGGTGGTGAACATGCCCTCGGCGGTCTCGGTCACGAGGGCGATGACGCGGGTCGTCCCGCGCTCGGTCCCGGCGGCCGTCTCCAGCGCGGACAGGTAGTGGTCGAGGGTCTCCGCGTCCGCGCGTCCCCGCGCCTTGGGCAGCATGACGCCGCCCGGCCGGGACGGGACGACCGCCGCGAGGTCGGCGAGGGCGTGCGGGCCGTCGAGCGGGTTGATCCGCACCCACAGCCGCCCCCGCTCGTCCTCGGGGCGGGCCGCGAGGAAGGCCGCGACCGCCGCACGGGCCGCGGGTTTCGCCTCCTCGGCCACGGCGTCCTCCAGGTCGAGCAGGACGACGTCCGCCGCGCCCGCGGCGGCCTTCTCCATCTTCCGCTCGCTGTCGCCCGGGGCGAACAGCCAGGAACGTGCGCCGAACATGCGTGCTCCGTCTCCTAGGTACGACGTCTCCTCAGTACGACCTGGGCAGGCCGAGGACCTTCTCCGACAGGAAGTTCAGGATCATGTGGGGGCTGACCGGCGCGGTGCGCGGGATGAGGATCTCCCGCAGGTAGCGCTCGACGTGGTACTCCTGCGCGTAGCCCATGCCGCCGAGCGTCAGCATCGCGGTGTGGCACGCCTCGAAGCCGGCCTCGGCGGCCAGGTACTTGCCGGCGTTCGCCTCCACGCCGCAGTCCAGGCCCTTGTCGAACATCGCGGCGGCCTTCATCACCATCAGGTTCGCGGCCTCCAGCTGCGCCCAGCACTTCGCGAGCGGGTGCGCGATGCCCTGGTTCATCCCGATCGGACGGTCGAACACGACGCGCTCGTTCGCGTAGCGGGCGGCGCGGTGGACCGCCGCGCGGCCGAGCCCGACGGCCTCGGCGGCGAGCAGGATCCGCTCCGGGTTGAGGCCGTGCAGGATGAGCTCGAAGCCGTCGCCCTCCGCCCCGATGCGGTCCTCCTCCGGGACCCACAGGTCGGTGAGGAACAGCATGTTGGAGTCGACGGCGTGCCGCCCCATCTTGTCGATCTTGCGGACCTCGGTCTTCGACCGGTCGAGGTCGGTGAAGAACAGCGACAGCCCGTCCGTCCTGCGCTCCACCCGGTCGAGCGGCGTGGTGCGGGCGAGCAGCATCATCTTGTCCGCGACCTGCGCGACGGAGATCCAGATCTTCTCGCCGTTCACCAGGTAGCCGCCGTCGCGGCGCTCCGCGCGGGTCCGCAGCCGGGTCGTGTCGAGCCCGGCGTCGGGCTCGGTCACCGCGAAGCAGATGCGGTGGTCCCCGGCGAGCACCGGCGGGATCATCCGCCGCCGCTGCTCCCCGGTGCCGAACAGGTTCACCGGCTGCATGCTGAACACCGGGCCGTGGACGCTCGACGCGGCCGCCATGCCGCCGCCGGACTCGGCGACCGCCTGCATCATGACGGCCGCCTCGGCGATGCCGAGCCCGGCGCCGCCGACGTCCTCCGGCATCGCGACGCCCAGCCAGCCGGACTCCGCCATCGACGCGTGGAAGTCGTGCGGGAACACGCCCTCGCGGTCGCGGCGGAGCCAGTACTCGTCGGGGAACCGCGCGCAGTGCTCCAGCACGGCCTCGCGGATGCGGCGCTGGTCGTCGGTGAGCGTGAAGTCCATGCGTCTCCCTGGTCGGTGGGGCGGGGCGGTCAGGCGGGGCCGGGGCCGAGTCCGTCCAGGACCTCCGCGGTGTGGGCGCCGAGCCGGGGCGCGGGCCCGGCGACCCGGCCGGGCGTCCGGGAGAACCGGGCCGGGGCGCCGGGGAAGCGGACCGGCCCGTTCGGCGTCTCGACCGTCTCGAAGAACCCGGCCGCGTTCAGGTGCGGGTTGTCGAAGAGCTCGTCGAGGGTGCGGACGGGCGCGGCCGGGATGTCGAGCGACCGCAGCAGTCCGAGCCATTCGCCCGTCGTCCGCTCGCGGAACGTCTTCTCCAGCAGCGCGTAGACGGTGTCGATCTGCTCCGCGCGCCGTTCGAGGGTGGCGAACCGCTCGTCCGCCCACGCCGGGCGCACCGCCCCGACGAACGCCGCCCACTGCTTGTCGTTGTAGACGAGCGCGGACACGTGCCCGTCCTTCGTGCGGTACGGCCTGCGGTTCGGCGCCAGCGCCCGCGGGTACCCGGCGGGGCCGAGCGGAGGGTCGAACATCGCGCCGTTGGCGTGCTCCACCAGCATGAACGCCGCCATGGTCTCGAACATGGCGACCTCGACCTCCTGGCCCTCGCCCGTCCGCTCCCGGTGGAACAGCGCCGCCATGGTCGCGTAGAGCGCGGTCATCCCGGCGACCTTGTCCGCCAGGATCGTGGCCGCGTACCCGGGCTCGCCCGCCAGCGCCTCCTGCGCCGACGGCAGGCCGCACTCCGCCTGGATGGTGTCGTCGTAGGCGGGCAGGCCCGCGTCCGGGCCGCTCCGCCCGTAGCCGTAGCAGTTGGTGTAGACGATGGACGGGTTGAGGGCCGCGACGTCCGCGTACCCGAACCCGAGCGCGGCGATGGCCCGCCCGCGCATCGAGTGGACGAACACGTCGCTCGTCCGGACGAGGCGGCGCAGCGCGTCGGCGCCCTCGGGGGTGCGCAGGTCGAGGACGACGCCGCGCTTGCCGCGGTTCACGTTGACGAAGACGCCCGACATGCCGGGCTCGGGCCCGACCGAGATGTAGCGGGTGTCGTCCCCCGCGGGCGGCTCGACCTTGACGACGTCCGCGCCCATGTCGGCCATGAGCTGCGTGCAGTAGGGGCCCATGACCATCGACGTCAGGTCGACGACGCGCACCCCGGACAGCGGGCCTGTGTGCTTCATCCTGCGAGCCTCCGCGGCGGTCTCGGCCGGAACGGTCCCGATCCGGGCTAAAAGTAGAATACTTGTAAGGATAGTGATATCAACATCGGGTGAGCAGCAGCCGGACGATCGCTCGGGTCCTGGACGCCGCACTCGCGGAGCGTCCGCACGCCACCGCCGTCGAGGCCGCCTCCGGCGCCTGGACCTACGCCGACCTGGACGACCGGGCGCGCCGCGCCGCGGGCGCGCTGCGGTCCCTCGGGGTGCGGCCAGGCGACCGGGTCGCGGCCTGCCTGCCCAACGACCTCGACATCGTCGCCGCCTTCCACGGCGCGCAGCGGATCGGCGCGATCTGGGCGGGCATCGGGGAGGCCCTCGCCGAAGCCGAGCAGCGCGACCTGCACGACCTCTGCGACCCCGCCGTCGTGCTGGCCGGTCCGCGCTGCGCCCTCACCGCGCCGACCCGGGTCGACCCCGACCGCTGGGCCGGCCTCCTGGAGCGCGGCGCGGAGGCGCCCCCGGCCGAGGCGGACGCCGACGCGCCCGCGGGCATCGCGTTCACCAGCGGGACGTCCGGACGCCCGAAGGCGGTCGTGCACAGCCACCGCACCCTGCTGCTGCCCGGCCGGGCCCTCGTCGAGACCCGCGGGTGGGGCCCCGAGCTGCGCAAGGGCGACAGCTTCCCGCTGACGATCCTCAACCTCATGGTGCTGTCGACGCTGCTCACCGCGCAGGCGGGCGGCTGCTCGGTCGTGATGGACCGGCGCGACGCCGACGGCATCGCCGCCTGGATCGCCGGGCACCGCGTCACGGTGTGGAACGCCGCCCCCGCGCAGCTCTACGACCTCGCCCGGCGCCCCGACCTCGACCTCTCCGCGCTGCGCGAGGTGTGGAGCGGCGGCGGCGACACCCCCGACGCGGTGCGGCGCGCGTTCGCCGCGACGCACGGGATCGTCCCGCGCGCCACCTACGGGCTGACCGAAGCGCCGACCGTCGTCTCGATCGACCCGCCGGGGGAGGAGTGGCGCCCCCGCGCCAGCGGCCGGACGCTCCCGTACCTCGACGTCGCCGCGTACGGCGACGACGGCGGGCGGCTGCCGCCGGGCGGGCTCGGCGAGCTGAGGCTGAGCCCGGTCACCGGCGGCCCGTGGGCGGGCGCGTGGCGGCCGATGCTCGGGCACTGGGCGGACGGCGGCGTCCGCCCGCCCGCCCCCGGCCCCGTCCCGACCGGCGACATCGGGACGGTCGACGGCGACGGCTGGGTGACGGTCCTCGACCGCAAGAAGCTCGTCATCGTCCGGGGCGGCGCGAACGTCTACCCGCTCGAAGTGGAGCGGGTGCTCGGCGCGCACCCGGACGTCGGCCGGGTCGCGGTGTGCGGGGTGCCCGACGACCGCCTCGGGCAGCGGGTGGCCGCCGTCCTGGAGGGCACCGGCCCCCCGCCCGACGTCGCGGCGCTCGCCGGCGCCTGCCGCGCCGAACTCGCGCCGTACAAGGTGCCGGAAATCTGGGTCAGGGTCGAGACCCTGCCGGTGAACGCGATGGGCAAGGTGCAGCGTGCCGGGCTGCCCGACCTGGTCGAACGGCACCGCGAGGCGGGAGCGCACACGTGGACGGGCCGGTGAGCGGGCCCGGCGGGGCCGCCGCGCGGATGTTCGGGCTCGACGGCCGCGTCGCGATCGTGACCGGGGCGTCGTCCGGGCTGGGCGCGGCGGTGGCCGAGGCGCTCGCCGCGCTCGGCGCCCGGGTCGCCGCGGTCGCCCGCCGCCGCGACCGGCTCGACGCGCTCGCCGCGCGGACCGGCGGGCTCGCCGTCGCCTGCGACCTGTCCGACCCGTCGCGCGCCGGGTCCGTCGTCGCGGCGGCGGCCGAAGGGCTCGGGCCGCCGGAGATCCTCGTCAACGCGGCCGGGAGCATGTTCACCGAGGAGCGCGCCGAGGCCGAGCCGCTCGACGCCGTCCGCCGCACCCTGGACCTCAACCTCGTCGCGCCGATGGCGCTCGCGCAGGCGTGCTTCCCGCACATGCGGGACGCGGGCCGCGGGACGATCGTCAACGTCTCGTCCATCAGCGGCCGGGTCGGCGTGCCCGGCATCCCCCAGGCGTCCTACGCGGCGAGCAAGGCGGGGCTGTCGGGGCTGACGGCGGAGCTGGCGGTGCAGTGGGCGCGGCACTCGATCCGGGTGAACACGGTCGCGCCCGGGTTCTTCCGCAGCGAGATCACCGGCCCGCTCTACGGCAGCGAGCGCGGCGCGGAGTACCTGCGCCGGAACACGCCGCTGCCGAAGGAGGGCGCCCCGGACGACGTCGTCGGCGCCGTCGTCTGGCTCGCCGGGGACGCCGGGAGCTACGTCACGGGGCAGACGATCGTCGTCGACGGGGGCTGGACCGCGCGCTAGACGCGGGTGCCGCGGCTGGCCTGCATCGCCTGGCGGGCCTGCGCCGACGACGCGTTGACGACGTCGTCGTCGAACCGGTCCAGGAGCAGCTCCTGCGTCGCGGCCACGTGCGCGCGGGCGAGCCGCCCGGCCTCCCGGTGGCGCCCGGCGGCGATCTCGTCGCGGATGCGGCCGTGGACGCCGACGACGCTCTCCGCCTCCTCGCGGGACGGGTACTCGCCGCGGCGGGTCAGCGCCTCGGCCCACGTCACCTCCTGCGCCGACCACAGCGCGACGAGGCTGCTGACGATGTACCGGACCGTCGCGTTCGGCGTGAACGACACCAGCAGGTCGTGGAACTCCCGGGCCGTGCGGGTGAAGGCGAGGCCGTCGCCGACCAGCGCGCGGGAGGCGTCGATGTTGGCGGTCAGCGCGGGGACGACCGCCTCCCCGCGGTCGGGGCGGCGGGCGCACTCGGCGGCGCACATCGGCTCCAGCGTCTGCAGCCCCTCGGCGAGGTCGCGCAGCGTGACCCGCCCGCCCTGGAGGACGAGGCCGAGATGGTACGCGGCGGACGCGCCGTCCGGGCGGTGCACCTCGGCGCCGCCGACGTTGCCGCGCCGGACGGTCACCAGGCCCTCGGTCTCGAGGATGCGCAGCGCCTCGCGGACGGAGGGGTAGCTGACGCCGAACTCCTGGACGAGCTGGTCCTGGGTGGGCAGCCGGTACGAGTCGTCCCCGGCGAGGATCCGGCCGCGCAGTTCGTCGGCGACGGTCTCGGCGATGCGGCGCTGCGGGACGCGGGTCTGTCGGATGGGCGTCACGCAGTCCGCTCCTCGGGATCCCAATGCATGCCGCGAGTATAGTGTCCGGCACTGGATTGCGAGTATTGCAATCCTTATAAGGTTAACTTACCGTACGGGCATGGACTTCACGATGGGGCCGGCCGCCGCCGCGCTCCGCGACGAGCTGCGCGGGCTGGTGGCGCGGCACGTCCCGCCCGGCTACCTCGGAGCCTTCACCGACGACCCCGCGGACCTCGAGACCGCCCAGAAGTTCTGCCGCCTGCTCGCCGAGCGCGGCCTGCTCTGCCCGGCCTGGCCCGCCGAGTACGGCGGGCGGGACGCCTCCCACTGGGAGCAGACGGTCGTCCGCGAGGAGATGTGGGCCCACCACGAACCGCGCGGCGCCCAGTACATGGGCGTCAACTGGGTCGGACCGACGATCATGCGGCACGGCACCGCGGCGCAGCGCCGCGCCCACCTGCCGCCGATCGCCCGCGGCGAGGTCGTCTGGTGCCAGGGCTTCAGCGAGCCCGACGCCGGGTCCGACCTGGCGGCGCTGCGCACCGCCGCCCGGCGCGACGGCGACGACTGGGTGATCTCCGGCCAGAAGGTCTGGACCTCCTACGCGACCATGGCGCAGTGGTGCTTCCTGCTCGCCCGCACCGCCCGCCGCGAACGGCGGCAGCAGGGGCTGACGATCTTCCTCGTACCGATGGGCGCCCCCGGCGTCGAGGTCCGCCCGATCGGCGCCCTGCTGGGCCCGCATCACCTCAACGAGGTGTTCCTCGACGAGGTGCGGGTCGGCCCCGGCGCCGTGCTCGGCGAAGCCGGCGAGGGCTGGGCGGTCGTCCAGGAGGTCCTGTCGTTCGAACGGGTCGGCATCGCCCGCTACGCGCGCTGCGAGCGGCTGCTGCAGGCCGCGCCGCGCGTCCTCGGCGACGCCTGGGACGAGCTGCCCGCCGAGCTGCGGGTGCGGTGGGCGCGGATGCTGGCGCACTGCCGCCGCGCCCGCCTGCTCGCCTACCGCGTCGTCGCCGTGCAGCACGAGGGCCGGGTCGCGCCCGCCGACGCGGCGGCCTACCGGATCGCCGTGACCCGGCTCGACCAGGACAGCGCCGACGTCCTCGCGGAGATCGCCGAGTGCACCGAACCCGCCCCGGACGGCGACCCGGGCGCGGACGCCGAGGCCGCGCGGTTCCGCCGCGCCGTCGAGGACCACCGGACGTACGCGCACGCCTCGACCGTCGCCTCCGGGAGCATCGACGTGCAGCGGATGCTGCTGGCCCGCGCACTGCTGGCGGCGCCGTGAACACCGAACCGAGCGAGGAGGCCGCCGAGTACGGGCGGCAGGCGGTCCGCGCGTTCGGGGCCGCGGGCGGCGACGCGCTCGTCCGGGACGCCGAGCGCGAACCCGCCCGCCGGGCGGACCGCGTCGCGCCGGTGCTGGACGCCCTCGGCGCGTGGGACCTCGAACCGCGCCGCGACCCCGCCGACCTCGAAGCCGCGGCGGCGCTGTGCCGCGCCGCCGGGCACTGGGCCGTCCCCTACCCGGTCGCCGAACGCCTCGCCCGCCCCGCCGACCTGGACACCGACGCGCTCGCGGTCGTCGCCGGCGCCGCCCCCAAAGCCCCCGCGGCCGGGCTCGGCCTGCGCTGGACCGCGGTGACGCTGGACGGGCGCCGCGGCGCCGCCGCCCCCCTCCCGCCGGCCGGCGGGCCCCGCGCGTCCGCGTTCGTCACCGGGCTCGACCTCCGCCCGCTCGACGCGGACGGCGCGGGCGACGTCGCGCTCGGCCTGATCCTGCCGTGCTGGACGCTCCTCGGGATGCTCGACCGCGCGGTCGGCCTCACCCGCGCGCACGTCCTCGCCCGCGAGCAGTTCGGGCGGCCGCTCGCCGAGCAGCAGGGCGTCCGGTTCCGGCTCACCGACGCCGAGGTGGAGCGGAGCGGCGTCGAAGCCCTCGCGAAGTACGCGCTGTGGAGCGTCCAGGCGGACCTGCCGGAAGCGCTGGACGACGCCCTCGCGCTGCGGCTCGCGGCGCTGGAGGCGGCCGACGCCGTGTTCCGCACCGCGCACCTGCTGCACGGCGCCGTCGGCTTCTGCGACGAGTCCCCGCTGTCGTGGCTGTCGCGCTACAGCCGCCCGATCCGGCGGCTGCCCCTCGGCCCGTCCGCGACCGCGGACCGGCTGACCCGCCGGATCGGGCGCCGGGGCCTGACCGGCCTGTTCCCGGGCGGCGACCGGTGACGGCCGCCCGCCTCGACGACGTCCGGGCGGGCGTCCGCGACTGGTGCCGGGACCACGTCCCGAAGGACTGGCGGCGCGCCCAGACCGGCGTCCCCGACGAGGAGTTCGCCGCCTTCCAGAAGGAGTGGTTCCAGGAGCTGCGGCGGGCCGGGTACGCCGTCCCGCACTGGCCCGCCGCGTGGGGCGGCGGGATGCCCGTCGCCGAGCAGGCCGTCCTCTACGAGGAACTCGCCGCCCACGACGCGCCCCGCCTCGTCCTGGCGTTCGTCGCGATCCACCACGCGGCGGCCACGCTGCTCGCGGCGGGCACCGACGCCCAGCGCCGCCGGCACCTGCCCGCGATCCTCGACGGCGAGATCTGGGCGCAGGGCTTCTCCGAGCCCGACGCCGGATCCGACCTCGCCGCGCTGCGGACGTCCGCGCGCCGGGAGGGCGACGCCTACGTCGTCAACGGGCAGAAGTGCTGGGCGAGCGGCGCCGCGCACGCCGACTGGTGCCTCCTGCTGGCCCGCACCGACCCGGACGCGCCGAAGCGGCACGGCATCTCCTACTTCCTCATGGACATGCGGACGCCCGGCATCGAGGTGCGCCCCACCCGGCAGGCCACCGGCGAGGCGCACTTCTGCGAGATCTTCCTGGACGACGTCGCCGTCCCCGCCGCGAACCGGATCGGGCCCGAGAACGGGGGCTGGCGCGTGGCGCAGCGGACCCTCGGCGCCGAACGCGGCATGACCATGCTCGAACTCGCCGAACGCCTCGCGGGCGGCTTCCGCCGGCTCGTCGGCCTGTGCGGGCGGACCGGCGCGCTCGACGACCCGCCGACCGCGGACCGGCTCGCCGCCCTGGAGACCGAGCTGGCGGGGCTGCGCGCCCTCTGCGCGAACCTGGTCGCGAGCGGCGGCCCCGGCCCGGCGGACGCCTCGATCGTGAAGCTGCTCTACAGCGAGCTGCTGCAGCGCATCACCGACCTCGGCGCCGAGGCAGCCGGGCTGACCGGCCACACCGACCTGCGCAAACCCCTGTCGAGCGGGTGGGAGTCGGGCGCCTGGCCGCTGGACTTCATCGCCTCGTGGGAGTGGACGATCCCGGGCGGCACCAGCGAGATCCAGCGCACCATCATCGGCGAGCGCGGGCTCGGCCTGCCCCGCGAACCGGGGGAGGGCCGATGACCGCCGACCTGTCCGAGTTCCACGACGAGCTGCGCGCGTCCGCGTCCGGGCTGCTCGCGAAGCGGGCGGACTGGCGCGCCGTCGCCGCCGCCGGCTGGACCGGCCTGGAGGTCCCCGCCGCGTTCGGCGGCGCGGGCGGCACGTTCGCCGAGGCCGCGGTCGTCCTGCGGGAGATCGGCCGGGCCGCCGCGCCCGGCCCGTACCCGTCGGTCGCGGCGCTCGCGATCGGGGCGCTCGGCCTGCTGCGCCCGGGCCCGGCCCGCGACGGGCTGCTCCGCGAGACCGTCGCGGGCACCGCCGTCCCCGTCGTCGCGATGGACGCCGACGGCATCGACGGCGCGGAGGCGTTCCGGGTCACGGACGGGCCGCGCGGTGGGCCGCGGCTGGACGGCTCGGCCGGGTTCGTCCTCGACGCCGCCGCCGCGGACCGCGTCCTCGTCCCGGCCCTGGACCCGGACGGCCGCGCCGTCGTCGTCGACGTCGCCGCGGCCGACCTGGGCATCGAGGACCGCCCCGTCCTCGACGCCACCCGCAGCCTCGGCCGCGTGACCGCCGACGGCGTCGCCGTCCGGCCCGGGGCGGTGCACCGCTACCGCGTCCCGGACGCGCCGCGGCGGCTGCGCGACCGCGCCGCCGTCGCCGTCGCCTGCGACAGCCTCGGGCTCGCCGAGGCGATGCTCGACGCGACCGTCGCGCACGCGGGCGCCCGGCGCCAGTTCGGCCGTCCGATCGGGTCGTTCCAGGCGGTGAAGCACGCGTGCGCCGACATGCTCGTCCGGGTGTCGGTGGCCCGCGAACTGGTGGCCGCGGCGGTCGCGGCGGACGGCGGGCCGGACGCCGCCGTCACCGCCGCCATGGCGAAGTCGTACGCCTGCGCGGCCGCGGTCGAGGTCGCGGGAAAGGCGATGCAGCTGCACGGCGGCATGGGGTACACGTGGGAGAGCGGCGTCCACGTGTACCTCAAGCGCGCGGCCCTCAACCGCTCCCTGTTCGGGACGCCCGCGCGGCACCGCGCCCGCCTGGCCGAACGCTACGCCCGCGCGTGACGCGGCGGCCGGCCCGGTGGGCGGGGCGGTGGGCGGGGCGGTCAGAGGGGGCGGTCGGCGAGGACCTTGCGCAGCTTCTCCTGCGCCCGCGCCGCCTCCCGCGCCCGGTAGGCGATCGGCATGTAGCGGAGCCGCTCGGGCAGCAGCGGCGTGCCGCGGCCGATGACCGCCGCGACGGCGCGCAGGCGGCGCTCGTCCGACGCCGACCAGGACAGGCCGAGCTTGTCGCGGGCCGCCGGCGGCAGCGTGCCGACCGTGATCAGCCGTCCGAGCCTGCCCCCGACGAGGCTCAGCGGCGCCACCATCGGCCGCAGCCGCGCCGGGACGTTCGGGGGCACCTTGTCCATGCTGCCGAGGACTTCGAGGGCGACCTTGTGCGGGACGAGCGTGTTCTCGACCATGTCGTCGAAGTAGTCCCAGTAGTCGGCGACCGTCGCCGGGAACATCCGCTCGGGCACCCGCAGGATGCGGCCGAGGTCGAGGAACTCCTCGTAGACCCGCCGCTGCTCCTCGTCGCCCATCGGTTCCGGCGCGAAGTAGCGGGACGCGGTCACCGCGGCGTAGAAGCCGGTCAGGTGCACCCACGCCCACGGCTCGGCGGACAGCGCGTGGTGCCGGTTCCCGTCCTCGTCGACCGCGCTGAGCGGCTTGTGCATCTCCCGGAGGCGGCGGCCCTCGTCGATGGCCTCCTGCCCGCCGTACACCCAGGTCTGCACCGACGCGAAGCTGCGCATGGCGCGTCCCACCGGGTCGGTGCGGAAGCTCGACAGCCGGTCCACCACGGCGCCGATCGCCGGGTGCATCGTCTGCAGGATGAAGACGCTGTTGCCCGCGACCGCGGAGCTGTACAGGCCCATCGTGTCCCACAGGATCGAGCCCGGTCCGAAGGGGACCGGTTCTCGGCCGCGCTCCGCGGCCGGGACGATCTTCCCGGTCGCCGGCTGCTCGGTCGCCGACCGCCCGGTCGTCAACTGCTCGGTCGTCATCTCCTCGTCTTCCTTCCGCGCGCAGGGGGCTACGGGATAAGTTGAACGCGAATAAGTAGTCGCTTACAAGTCGCGTTCGCTGTGAGGTGCCGCATGAGCCGCCCACCTGGACTGACGCCCCGGAGGGTCCCCCGGCAGGACCGGTCGCGCCGCACGGTCGAAAGGATCCTGGACGCCGCCACTCGCGTTCTCGCCGACCGCGGGTACGACGGCGCGTCCACCAACCGCATCGCCGCGGCCGCCGGGATCAGCAACGGATCGCTTTACCAGTACTTCCCGAACAAGGACGCCATCATGGTCGCGGTGGTCGACCGGTTCGCCGACCACCTCACCGAGCGGCTCGGCGCCCAGATCGACGCCACGATGACCGAGCCGTGGCCGGTCGCGGGCCGCGCCCTCCTGGACGTCCAGATCCGGCTCTTCGAGGAGCACGCCGACCTGCTGCGCATCATCGTCGAGCAGATCCCGCGGCTCGGCCCGTTCGACAAGCTCGCGGGGCTCCAGCGGCGGCTGACCGACCTGGTCCGCGTCCAGCTCCTGCTGAACCGGTCCGATTTCCGCGAGGACCTGGACGTCGACACGACGCTGTGGATGCTGACCGAGATCGTCGGCTCGGTCTCGGTGCGGTACGTGCTCGACCGCCCGCCCGTCCCGCACGAGCGCATGGTGGACGAGCTCGCCGACCTCGTCATCGGCTACCTGCGGGGCTGACCGCCGCCGGTGGGGCGGACTTGGCCTCCCATTTGCGGTCTTTTGGGGCTTTGGTACCGTCATGCCCACATCGGCGCCCGGAGGGGCGCCCAGACCATCGATCAGTGTCCGCGTCACCCCGGCGCGCGTGCGTGCGGGGGACGGCGGCGACGCCGAGTCCGCGTCCGCGCGGAGCCGGGGAACCAGCGCGATCGACGCCCGGACCGGCCGGTCCGCGTCGCTTCGCAGGGGTGAATCGGCGCCTCGCCACGAGGCGCCGTAGGGCGTCTTCCATGCCCGAATCCGTCAGCTAACCCGGTAGGCGGCATGGAAGGAGTAGCCGTGATAGGTCGGCACGCCATTTCAACGAAAGTCACCGCCCCGCTGGCCGGCATGGCCCTCGCGGGCATCTTCGCCGGGTCCCTCGCCCTCGCGTCGTCGGGCGGCGACGAGGACCCCGGCGGCGACCGGCGCGCCGCGGCGCTCTCGGCGCACCGCGCCGCGCCGTCGGCGGCCCCCGAGGAGCGCGAGAGCGGCCCCCCGAAGCTCCCGGCCGACTGCAAGCCGAAGGAGGCCGCCGACCTCGACCACGGCAACGGGCGCATCCCGGACGAGGAGCTGTGCCCGCTGCCGCAGGAGGACGAGTCGCTCCGGGCCGACGCCGCCGCCGCGTTCTACGAGCTGAACGCCGCCTACCACGAGCGGTTCGGCGAGGAGATGTGCGTCCGCAGCTCCTACCGGAGCTACGAGCGGCAGGCGGAGCTGTACGCGAGCATGCCCGCGGGCATGGCCGCGGCGCCCGGCAACAGCAAGCACGGGCTCGGCATCGCCGCCGACCTGTGCGGCGGCGTCGAGGAAGAGGGCACGCCGCAGTTCGAGTGGCTGGAGGACAACGCCGAGGAGTACGGCTGGATCCACCCGGCCTGGGCCTACAGCAACCCGTACGAGCCCTGGCACTGGGAGTTCGACGTCGGCCAGAACGACTGACCTCCCGGGGTGCCCCCGGGGGCGCCGAACGTCCGGGGGCGGGCGGCCCGCCCGCTCGCCCCCGAGCGCTGCGGGCGGGCGTTGCGCCCCGCCCCGCCCGGTGCAAGAATCCCATTCGTGTGAGCGAGAATCATCTTCCCGGCCGGTCGGACGACGTCGCGGACCGCATCGCCCGGCGCACCCTGGCCAAGCGGGGCGCGGCCTACGCCGGCGAGGTGCGCCGCCTCCTCGACGCCGCGCTCGAGGTCATGCGGGAGCGCGGGACGGCGTCGCGCCCGCGCGTCGCGGACATCGTGAGCGCCGCGGGGCTGTCCAACGAGGCGTTCTACCGCCACTTCCGCTCGAAGGACGCGCTGGTCGCCGCGCTGCTCGAGGACGGCACCGAACGCCTGCACGGCTACGTCGCGCACCGGATGGCCAAGGAGCCGACCCCGGAGCGGCGGGTGCGGGCCTGGGTCGGCGGCGTGTTCACCCAAGCCCGCGAGGAGATCGCCGCCACGACGCGCGCGGTCCTGTGGAACGCGGGGGCGCTGAGCGAACTGGCAGGCTCCAAACCGCCCGTCGCCAGCGGCCGCCTCGCCGAACTGCTGCCCGGCCCCTTCCGCGAACTCGGCAGCGACGACCCCCTCCTCGACGCCTCGCTCGCCGCCCACGCGACCTTCGGCCTGCTCGCGGACTACGTGTGGGGCGGCACCGAACCCACGGACGGCGACGTGGAACGCGTCACGGCGTTCTGCCTCCGCGCGATCACACCGGCGAGGACCGGAGCGGAGGACGGGGGCGCCGGCCCGCGGGCGCGGTGAGCCGCCGGGTCACCTCCCGGGCTTGCGGGCGACCCCGCACGCCCCCAGACCCTCGATCTCGTCGCCGGGCTCCCGCTCGGCGGGGTCCAGCTCGGGCCGCCAGCGGAACGGGTCGACCAGGCCGGGCTCCAGCAGCTCGAAGTCGGCGAACAGCGCGGTGATCTGGTCGCGGTCGCGCAGCGTCCCGAGGCCCATCGTCCCCTGGTACGCCGTCGCGACGTCCTGGAGGGACGGGAGCACGTGGCTGATCGTCAGGAAGCTGCCCGGCGCGAGCCGGTCGCGGAGGCGGGCCAGCAGTTCGGCGGGCGTGGGGTCGGGCAGGAAGTGGAACAGGGCCAGCGCGCTGACCGCGACCGGCTCGCCGAAGTCGAGCGTCCGGGCCGCCTCCCGCACGATGCGGTCGATGTCGGCGACGTCGGAGTCGATGTAGGCGGTCGCCCCCTCCGGACGGCTGGTCAGCAGCGCGCGGGCGTGGGCGAGCACGATCGGGTCGTTGTCGACGTACACCACGCGGGACTCGGGCGCGACGCCCTGCGCGACCTCGTGCAGGTTGGGCGACGTCGGCAGCCCGGTGCCGAGGTCGAGGAACTGGCGGACGCCGTGCTCGCGCGCGAGCAGGGCCACGGAGCGGGCCAGGAACCTGCGGTTGGCCCGCGCCAGCGGCCGCAGCTGCGGGCAGATCTGCAGCACCTGCCCGCCGAAGGCGCGGTCGGCCGCGAAATGGTCCTTGCCGCCGAGGTAGAAGTCGTACACCCGGGCCGGATGCGGCTCGTCGGTGCGCAGGTCCGCTGGGGGGTTCTCGGTCATGAAGGTCGCTTCCTAGCGGGAGCCGGTGTGATCATTTACCGGAAGGGTATCGGCGAAACGTTCCGTTGGTCCTGTCCGGACGGAACTCCTCGCGGCCGGTCGCGTACCACCGCACCGCCGCCGGCTTGGTGCGCGCCGCGCTCGTCCCGCGGGCGGTCGACGGGCTGGAGACGGCCGGCGCCCGGTGCGACCGGCAGATCCTGCGGCTCGGCCTCGCGGGGAGCGAGGCGGCCGGGGCCGAGGTGTGGGGCGACCGGGCGCGGGCGCGCGTGGGGTCCGGAGGGGCGCGGCCGGATCGCCGGGTTCCTCTACGGCAACGGCCTGTCCCTGTTCTTCTTCCTGCGGCAGCGCGGGTCGCCCGAGTCCGAGCCCGTCGGGGCGTCCCACGGCGGCACGGGCGGCGAGGGCTGACCGGCCCCGCCGTCCGGCCCGCTTTCCGTGCCGTCCGTCCGTGGCCCTTTCCGTGGTCGGCACGGAGGCGCCCGGACGCCCGCCGCGACATGCTGGTGCCACGGCGAACGACCGGCCCGCCGGGCCCCGACCCCAGGAGTGACCATGACCAGCACGTCCACCGCCGCCTTCCGCTCCCGCGCCGAGCGCCGCCGCGACACCGAGCACCGCCTGGCCCGCGACGTCGACGTCTGGGTGGCGAGCGCGTCGCCGGACGGCCTGCCGCACCTGGTGCCGCTGTCGTTCGACTGGGACGGGGAGCGGCTCACCCTCGCCACCCCGCGCGACAGCCGCACCGGCCGGAACCTGGCCGCGTCCCGCACCGTCCGGCTGGGCCTCGGGCCCACCCGCGACGTGACCGTGATCGACGGCGAGGTCGAGGTCCTCGAGATCGACGCGCTGCCGCGGGAGCGGGCCGACCGGTTCGCCGCGCGGACCGGCTTCGACCCGCGCGCGCAGTCCGCGCCGTACCGCTGGTTCCGCGTCGCGCCGCGGCGCGTCCTGGCCTGGCGCGAGGAGAACGAGCTGCGCGGCCGCGAGCTGATGCGCGACGGCCGCTGGCTCGCCTGACCGGCGCCCCCGGCGCGGCGGGGGCGACCGCCCGGGCCGCGGCCGCGCGCGAGTAGCGTGATCATCACGACCGCGACCGAAAGGGATGGGTGACGTGGAGATTTCCGGCGTCGGAGTGTGGAGTCAGCAGCTGCGGTACGGCGACCGCGGCGAGGCGGCGGAGGCCGCCGCGGAACTCGAGGAGCTCGGGTACGCCGCGCTGTGGATCCCGGACGTCGGCGGACCGCTGTTCGACGCGGTCGGCGGGCTCCTCGAGGCGACCGACCGGACGGTCGTCGCGACCGGCATCCTGAACCTGTGGATGCACGCGCCGGCGGACGCCGCCGCCGCGCACGCGTCGCTGACCGCCGCGCACGGCGACCGCTTCCTGATGGGCATCGGGGTGAGCCACGCCCCGCTGGTCGACGCGAAGGAGGCCGGCCGGTACCGCAGGCCGCTCGCCGCGATGACGTCCTTCCTCGACGGGCTCGACGCGGCGGAGCCGCCGGTGCCCGCCGCGAGCCGGGTGCTGGCCGCGCTCGGCCCCAAGATGCAGCAGACCGCGAAGGAGCGGAGCCGCGGGGTGCACCCCTACCTCGTCCCGGTGGAGCACACCCGCCGGACCCGCGAGGCGCTCGGCGACGGCCCGCTCGTCCTCCCGGAGCAGACCGCGATCCTGTGCGGGACGCGGGACGAGGCGCGGGCGATCGGGACCGGCTGGCTGCGCGGCTACCTGTCGCTGCCGAACTACGCCAACAACCTGCTGCGCTCCGGGTTCTCGTCCGAGGACGTGGAGTCGGTGAGCGACCGCCTGTTCGACGCCCTCATCGCGTGGGGCGACGAGGAGGCGATCAAGAACCGGGTGGACGAGCACCGGGCCGCCGGCGCCGACCACGTCTGCGTCCAGGTCCTCACCGCCGACCAGGACGCCTTCCCGCGCGACGCGTGGCGCCGCCTCGCCCCCGCGCTGCTCTCCGGCTGACGGACGACGGAACCGACGACGGAACCGGCGACGGAACGGACGGCGATCAGGACGACGCCTGGTCGCTGTCCTTCAGCCTGCCCCAGCCGTGCCAGCGGTCCACCCGGACCCATGCGGTGAACCGCGCGCGCGTCCGGTCGGGGTAGGGCTCGCCGGTGTAGTGGCGGGAGAGCCGGTCGATGTCCCGCAGGTCCGCGTCCTCGTGGATCTCGGTGACGTGGCCGATGAGCGTCACGTGGGTGTACCAGTCCTCGCGGTCGAGGACGGTGAGGGAGACCCGCGGGTCGCGCCGGAGGTGCCCGAGGCGCACCCTGCCCTCGTCCATGTTGACGACGGCCCGGCCGTCCTCCCACAGGTACCAGGTCGGCGTGGAGACCGGCGCGCCGTCCGAGCGCACGGTGGCGATGACGCACGGGTTGGGCCTGGCGAGCAGTGCGCCGGCCTCCCGCGGCAGCGGCGGCTTCGACATTGCGGACTCCCCGTTCTCCGGAAGCGTCGGGCTCGTGGGCACCTACCCTCGGTAGTCGCGCCGACACCTGCGGGCACCCGGCCCGCGTGACCGGCCGTTCCGGGCGCGGGTCCGCGCCCCCTTCTCTCCACCCGGCCCGCCGACCGGATATCGGCCGGGCCGAATTTCGCCCGTTCTGAGGGCTGGAATTCCCCTTCTTTCTCATCGCACGAGGTCGCTCACGCCTCGTTAACGGTCAGACATTTCCCGTTTTGCGCATTGATGTTTGTCCATAACGGACTTAGGAGACGCTGCGGCTGAAACCCCCCGTCGAGAGGTCTCCCATGAAAAGACTCCCCGCCGCCGCTGCGGCGACGGCCGCCGCCGCGGCCGTCCTCGTCGCCGCGGCACCGCCCGCCTCGGCGGCCCCGCCGCCCCCTCCGGGCGAGACCACCGCCCGCACCCACCTCGCGGAACTCACCGTCCGGGCCGAAGGCTCGATGACCGGCTACGACCGCGAGAAGTTCCCGCACTGGATCGACCAGGGCGACTCCTGCAGCACCCGCGAGGCCGTCCTCAAGCGGGACGGCGAGAACGTCGCGGTCGGCTCGGACTGCTACCCCACGAGCGGCTCCTGGTACAGCCCCTACGACGGGGCCACGTGGCGGCAGCCGTCCGACATCGACATCGACCACATGGTGGCGCTCGCCGAGGCGTGGCGCTCCGGGGCGTCGAGCTGGACGACGTCCCGCCGCCGGACGTTCGCGAACGACCTGGGCAGCTCCCAGCTCTGGGCGGTCACCGACAACGTCAACCAGTCCAAGGGCGACCAGGACCCGGCCGAGTGGACGCCGCCCCGCGCGGCCTTCCACTGCATGTACGCCCGGTCGTGGATCGACGTGAAGTGGCGGTACGGCCTCACCGTCGACGCGGCGGAGCGCGACGCCCTCGCCGGCCTGCTCGACACCTGCTGAGCGCGCCGGCGACCCGGGCCCCGGAACCCGGCCACCGGGTTCCGGGGCCCGGACCGTCACCGCGGCCGAGGGACGGCCGGCCGCCTCACCGGGTGTCGAAGAGGTTGGGGCGCCCGGCGCGGAACCGCCGGGCGTCGATCTCCTTGAGGCCGTCCAGTTCGGGCGGCCGGTGGAGCCGCCACACCGGGACGCGCGCGGCGGGGGAGTCCGCCGCGTCCAGCAGGGCGTTGACGGCGGCGCGCCCGGACTCGTTCGCGCCCTCCATCGTCGCCAGGTCGATGTTCGTGCGGACGTAGTCGCCGGCCATGAAGAGGTTCGGGATCGCGGTCCGGGACTCCGGGCGGTGCTCCCAACTGCCCACGGTGTTCACCATGAGCGGCTCGTCGTTGACGTTGCCGCCGGAGGGCGGGTGCCACGCGATCGCCGGGTCGAGGACCCAGGAGTGCAGCATGCCGTCGGGCAGGACGGACCTGCCGGTGTCCTCCAGATGGTCCTTCATCTGCGCCCAGCACTCCTCGGCGATCTGCGCCCTCGTGCACTTCTTGGCGGGCTTCCCGTACAGCATCCCCGGGGTGTCCCAGTCGGATATGTCGAGCGAGAGGCAGTCGGCGACCTCCCCGTCGCCGTAGTCGCGGGGGAAGTCGCGATCCCAGATGCGGCTCTGCAGGACGGCGGTGATCTGCCACGGCGAGTCCATGAAGTTCACCTCCTGGCCGATGCCGCCGGGCGTGCGCCGCAGGAAGAACTGGAGCCCGTTCATCCACTCGGTGCGCAGCTCGCGCAACGACGCCAGCCCCGGTGCGAGGTCGAGGACGGCCGGGGAGAGCAGCGCGCGGGCCCGGTCGACCGGCACCGCGCAGACGAACCAGTCCGCCGCGGCGCTCCGGCGGCGGCCCGCCGCGTCCACCAGCCGCACCGACCGGATGCGCCCGCCGCCGGTCTCCAGCGCCTCGACCGACTGCCCGACCGCGAACCGCACGCCCCGTCCGCGCAGGTACCGCACCCACGGGTCGATCCACGCCTCGTTGGTCGGCGCGTTCAGCATGCGGGCCAGGCCGCCGTCCGCGCCGAGGCCGAGCCCCGACAGCACGAACGCCTCGCCCATGGCGCCGACCGTCCGGGTGCTGGCGATCCGCTCCTTGACGGCCACCAGCCCGCGCGTCAGGAACCGCGCCACGATCGTCCGGTAGTCCGCGGACGCGCCCTCCGCGCGGACGTACTCCCACCACGGGACGTGCTCCCACTCGCCGAACCGCCGCTCGTCGCTGCTGGTCAGGTAGACGACGAAGCGGTTGACGAACAGGGCCAGCTCGGCCGGCGGGACGGCGGCGGCCTGCTCGACGAGGCCGGTGACGGTCTCCCGCAGCACTTCCGGATCGAGGCCGCCGGGCGCCGCCGGTTCGGGCACGGTGATGTCGGACCGGCCGCCGTTGCGGGCGATCCGCGCCGCGGTGAGCGGCAGCAGGTTGTCGTGGACGCCGTTCGCGTTGCCGGGGAACGGGATGCGCCGCATCGTGTCCGGCACGTTCCGGTAGAAGCCGGGGAAGAAGCGGAACCCGTGCTCGCCCGGCAGGTCGCGGCGGCCGTCCGCGCCGGTGCCCCGGACGGGGATGCTGCGCGACTTGCCGCCGAGGGCCTTGCGCTCGAAGACGGTGACGGCGAAGCCGCGTTCGGCCAGCTCGTGGGCGGCCGCCAGCCCGGCCATGCCGCCGCCGAGCACGGCGACCGTCCGGCCGTCCCGCCCGGCCGCCGCGCGGGCGGCCGGCGCGGGCAGCAGGACGCCCGCGCCGGCGGCGGCCGAACCGGCGAGGACGCGGCGCCGCGACACGGCGGCGGACGGCGGGGGAGCGGTTCCGGCGGGACGCCCGTGCGGCCTGCTCATGGCGATCTCCTCGGGGGTTCGGGGGCGGGCGCGTCCGGTCGGGGACACGGTCAGGACTGCGGCAGCCGGGCCTTCAGCGTGCGGATGTGCTCGATCAGGCCGAGCGATCCGGGGACGGTGCGGCCGAGCGACTCGGGCAGCGCGAGCAGCCCGAAATCGAGGATGAACGGGTCCACCACGTGGAAGCTCGTGCGGATCCCCGGCCGCGCCCCCCGCAGCCCCTGCGGCGTGGCCAGCAGCGAGGACGGGCAGGACAGCGTGGTCGTGTCCGGGTAGCTGAACAGCCCGGACGTCCGCCAGTCCGACAGCTCGATCGTCGCCATGCAGCCGTAGGTCTCGCGGGCCGTGACCCGTCCCACCACGCCCTGCCAGGTCCCGTCGCCCTTCACCACGCCGCCGAGCAGCGTCGCCGAGCCGTCCGGTTCGTGGGAGACGCCCCACTCCCATCCCGAGTAGCGCTGGTCGGCGACGTTGAAGCGGCCCCAGTTGTGGTCGTGGTAGCCGCGCCATCCGGTCACGCTGACGGGGGACGACGCCCCGGGCGGCTGGAGCCACCCGCGCACCCGGCTCGTCGCGACGGGCGACGTCCAGTACATCGTCTGGCCGTCGTAGGCGATCGGCCCGCCCGTCACCCCCGGCAGCGCGTCCTCGAACCAGATGTCCGCCTTGGCGAACAGGCCGTGCCACCGCAGGCGGTAGGCGCCTCGGCCGGGATCCCACACCAGGCTTCCCGCGCTGCTCTCCACGACGGGCCCGTCCGTCGCGGTCACCTTCGCGACCGGCTCGGGCAGCACCGTCTTCGGCCCCTCCTCCGGATACCAGAAGATCAGCGCGGCGGGGACGGGCTCGGTGAACAGCATCGCGATGAAGGTGCGGCGCGTCGCGGGGTCCATCACGTGGACGTACCACCACTCGGTCGTGGAGCCGGGGTGCGGACCGTCGTCGGACGGCTCGGCGAGCTTGCCGGGCACCTGCGTGAGGTCGGAGCGGGCGATGTCGGTGCGCGGGATCCGGGAGTCGGCGTCGGCCGGCGCGGGCCGCGCGGCGGCCGGACCGGCCGTGAGCGGGACGAGCGCGGCGGCGGCGAGCACGATCGCCGCGGCGGCGCGGCGGGCGGTGCAGCGGCGGGCGGTGGAGCGGCGGGCGGTGGAGCGGCGTACCACGTTGAGCCTCCTCGGCTGAGCCCCCCGTGACGTCCGGCCCCCTCCGGCGAGCCGTGGACCGAGTGTGATTCGGTCTCCAGAGGCTGTCAAGCAGTGTGTCGACACACTGTCCGATCCTGGCCCCGGCCGCCGGCGCCCGCCGCCGGTACCCTGCCGTCATGGCCTCCACCACCCAGCCGCGCAGGAAGGTCCGGGAGCGGCGCGAGGACGTCCGGAGCCGCGTGCTGCGGACGGCCGCGGAGATGATGGCGGACGGCACGCCCTACACCGAGCTGCCGGTGCAGCGCATCGCCGAGCGCGCGCGGGTGGCGCGGTCCACCTTCTACCTGCACTTCCCGGACAAGAGCCGGCTGCTGATCGCGCTCGCCGAGGAGGCCGTCGAGGCGCTGTTCGGCGAGGCCGTCACCTGGTGGCGGGCCGACCACGCCGACGGCGTCGACGGCGTGGCCCACGCCATGCGGCAGATGATCGCCGCCTACCGCGAGCACCGCCGGGTCCTGCGTGCCCTGGGCGAGGTCGCCGGGTACGACCCCGACGTCGCCGACTTCTGGCGCGACCGGATGGGCCGCTTCACCGAGGTCGTCCAGGCGCGCCTCGACGCCGAACTGCGCGCCGGGACCGTCGACCCGGAGCTGGACGCCCCGACCACCGCGCGGGTGCTGATCTGGACGGTGGAACGGACCATCTCGGCGCACTGCCACCACGACGAGGGCGCGGGCGACGAGCGGATCGCCCGCACGCTCGCCCGCACCATCTGGCTGACGGTCTACGGGGTCCCGCCCGCGCCGCCCGCGCCCGGCTGACGCCCGTCCGCGCCGCCCGCCCGCGCGAAGCGCCGCGCCATCGCGTGGAACGCCTCCTTCGGCTCCCAGTGCCAGTTCCCGGGCCGCTCCGGCGACTCCCAGATCGGCTTCACCAGCGAGTAGCTCGCGAGGTCGAGGTCGAAGCGGCGCTGCGGCCGGTGCGGGGAGTCCGGCGCCACGAAGTTGTAGATGGTGGCCGAGTACAGGCCCATCGACTCGAAGGCGTCGAACACGTCGCCCAGGTAGGCGGCCTGCGCCCGCTCGCTGCGCCGCACGTCCGCGGTGATCTCCGGCCGCGGCTTGTCGTAGTCGACGATGTCCCAGCCCATCCCGCCGTGCTCGGGAGCGCCCTCGAAGGTGCAGGTGCCGCACTCGGTGATCGCGACCGGCTTGCCGAACCGCCGGTACCGGCGCAGGTCGCGCACGTAGCCGGTGCGTCCCGAGTGGTACCCGTAGTAGTTGACGGAGACGAGGTCGAACAGGCCCC
The DNA here is from genome assembly GCF_003947565.1 of Actinomadura sp. WAC 06369. Classification (NCBI taxonomy): domain Bacteria; kingdom Bacillati; phylum Actinomycetota; class Actinomycetes; order Streptosporangiales; family Thermomonosporaceae; genus Actinomadura; species Actinomadura sp. WAC 06369. The sequence continues at coordinate 33,852 of NZ_QHJN01000006.1, forward strand.
AGTCGACGCTCTCGTCCGCCTCGTCGCTCGCGGCCCCGTAGGTGAGCGCGCCCCGGAAGACGGACCTGCCGGTGGCCGCGGCGCGCGCGATGAACTCGCGCAGCCGCTCGGCCGTCTCCGCAGGGTCGTAGTTGCCGCTCATGATGTTCTCGATGCGCTCCAGGGCGCTCTCGCCCGGCACGATCCCCGGCACGAACAGGAGGAACTCGCAGCCCACGCTGAGGTGGACGCGCGCTCCCTGGCGCCGCATCCGCTCGGCCGCCCGTCCGGTCTCGGCGAGGTGGTCGAGGATCTCCTCGTGCGGCCGGTCCGCGAGGCGGGGCTGGAGCCAGACGTGCAGCCCACGGTCGGCGGCCTCCTCGGCGGTGGCCGTGAGCCGCCGCACGCCGTCGCCGAACACCGACACCGTGCTCGCGTGCAGGTCCCCGGCGATGACCCGCAGGTCCGCGCGCATCCGCGCGGCGTCCCACCCCGTCTCCGGCGTCTCGCCGTCCTCGACGGCGTAGCACACCCCGCGATGCCGCAGCCCGCGCCGTCCGCCGGACGGCGCCGCCTCCCCGGTCCCCGCGAGTGCGATCCCGGCCCGTCCGGCCACCGCCGCGGCCCCGAGCGCGCCCGCGCCCGCCAGGAACCGCCTCCTGCCTGCGTGTTCGTTGCTCATGGGCGACAGTCTCCGATCCGGCGGCCGGGCGGATCGTCCGCCATCCGTCTAGGGCGCGGCGACCGAAGTATGCGGGCGCGGCCCACTTTGGTGACGGTCCCCGCGCCCTTGCGTCCGCCCGGCGCGGCGTTATCGTGACGGGGGCGATCCGGGCGGAGCGGAGAAGGCGCCCGGGGCGAGCCGCCCGTGCCCGGAGGGAGCCACGTATGAACTGGCGCGAGCTGTACGGGCCGGGAGTGCCCGGCGAGATCGCCCCCGAGGCCGGCGACGTCGTCGCGCTGTTCCGGCGGCGCGCCGCCGAACGTCCGGACGCCCCGCAGCTGCACTACTTCGGGACGACCCTCGACCGCGCGGCCACCGACCGGCTCAGCGACGCCCTCGCCGCCGGGCTCGAACGGCGCGGTGTCGGCGCGGGCGACCGCGTCGCGATCGCCTTGCAGAACACGCCGGTCTGCGTCCTGGCCGTCCTCGCGGTGTGGAAGCTGCGCGCGACGGTCGTCCCGGTGAACCCCATGTACAAGCGGCGGGAGCTGGGCCACCTGCTCGCCGACTCGGGCGCCCGCGTCCTCATCGCGCATCCCGAGGCCGCCGCGACGGTCGAGGCGCTGCCCGATGCGGCCGTCCTCTACTCCGGCGCCGCCGCACTGGCGGCCGACCCCGTCGGCCCGTGGCCGGACGGCGACCGGCCCGACGACGTCCTGGCGATCCTCGACGAGGGCGGCACGCCCCGCACTTCCGCCGCTCCCGGACCGGACGAGCCCGCCCTGCTCAGCTACACGTCCGGCACCACCGGACCGGCGAAGGGCGCGGTCAACACCCACCGCAACCTCGCCTGCCAGGTCGCGGCGTGCCGCGCCTGGTTCCGGCTGGACGAGAGCGACTCGATCCTCACGACCGCGCCGCTGTTCCACATCACCGGGCTCGTCATGCACCTGGCGCTCGGCCTCGGCGCGGGCCTCCCGCTCGTGCTGACCCACCGGTTCGAGCCCGTGACGGCCGCCGCGCTGGTCGAACGCTACAAGCCGACATTCACCATCGGGTCCATCACCGCGTTCATCGCGCTCCTCGACGAGCCCGCGACCCGCGAGCACGACCTCGGCTCGCTGACCAAGGCGTTCAGCGGCGGTGCCCCGGTGCCGTCCGCGACCGTGGGCCGCTTCGAGGACGCCTTCGGCGTCTACGTCCACAACGCCTACGGGCTCACCGAGACCACGGCGGCCGCCGTCGCCGTGCCGCTCGGCGCCCGCGCGCCGGTCGACGCGGCGTCCGGGGCCCTCGCCATCGGCGTGCCCTGGCCGAGCGTCCGCGTCGAGATCCGCGGCGAGGACGGAGAACCGCTGCCGCCGGGCGAGGTCGGCGAACTCGCCATCGCGGGCCCGCAGGTCGCCGCGGGCTACTGGCGGAACCCGGAGCAGACGCGCGCGTCCTTCCCCGGCGGCACGCTCCTCACCGGCGACGTCGGCTTCATGGACGCCGCGGGCTGGGTCTACCTCGTCGACCGCAAGAAAGACATGATCGTCGCCGCGGGCTACAAGATCTGGCCGCGCGAGGTCGAGGACGTCCTGTACGAGCACCCGGCCGTGCGGGAGGCGGCCGTCGTCGGCGTCCCCGACCCCTACCGCGGCGAGACCGTCCGCGCCCACGTCAGCCTCCGGCCGGGCGCCGCCGTTACGGGCGACGAGCTGCGCGAGCACTGCCGCGCGCGGCTGGCCGTCTACAAAGCCCCCGCGCAAGTGCTCATCGAGGACGAACTGCCGAAAAGCGTCTCCGGCAAGATCCTCCGCCGCGAACTGCGCGACCCGGCCCCGGCTTCGGAACGCCGCTGAGCGGAGCGGGCCGCCGGCTCAGTCGCCCCAGAACTCGTGGTCCACGCGTTCCTCGCGGCGCCCCTTCGCCGGCCGCTCGTCCGGGAAGGCGTCCGCGAGGGCGCCCGGGCCTTCGGCCGGCGGGGGAGCGGCCGCGCCGGGCTCACCCACCGGATCGGAGCGGTCCCGGCGGGTGGCGACGACCGCGGCGAGCGCCGTGGTCAGCGGCACCGCGGCGATCAGCCCCAGCGTGCCCGCCGCGCTGCGGACGATCTCCTGCGCGATGACCGGGGTGGTGATCACCTCGCCGAGGGGCTGGCTGCCGACGCTGAACATCAGCAGCAGCGGCAGGGACGCGCCGGCGTAGGCGAGGATGATCGTGTTGATCACCGAGGCCACGTGGGCCCGCCCCACCCGCGCGCCCGCGCGGTACAGCTGCAGGAGCGAGTACGCCGGGTTGGCGTGCGCCAGCTCCCGCACCGTCGCGGCCTGCGTGACGGTGACGTCGTCCAGGATGCCCAGCGAACCGATGATCACGCTGGCCAGCAGCAGCCCCTGCGTGTTGATCCGGTAGCTGAGGTCCAGGTAGAGCGAGCTGTCGTCGGTGATGCCGGTGAGGCTGGTCAGGTCGATCGCGGCCATCGCCAGCACCCCGGTGAGGGTGAGGCTGCCCAGGGTGCCGATGACCGCGATCGACGTGGACATCGTGAACCCGTGCGTGAGGTACAGCACCGCGAGCATGATGGCCGCCGCGCACACGATCGCCGCGAGCAGCGGCGGTCGCCCGTCCAGGATCGCCGGGATCAGGAACCACAGGAGCAGCGCGAACGTGACGGCCAGGCCGACGAGCGCCGTCAGCCCGCGCCACCGGCCGAACGCGATCACCGCGAGGACGAACGCGGCGCCGACCAGCCACAGCGAGCCGGAGCGGTCGTGGTCGGACAGCTGGTAGGACGGGCCCTGGCCGCCGTCGGCGGGCAGGTGCAGCAGGATCACGTCGTCGCCCGCCGTGAACACCCGGGTGCCCGGGCCGCTGGGGAGCTCGGCGCTCACCACCCGGCCCTCCGTCGGCCCGGACGTCAGCTCGACGTGCGCGGTCCCGCACCGCCGCGGATCCGTCGGGGGCGCCTCCTCGCCCGCACCGCCCGCGTCGATGGGGGCGCCGCCGGGCGGCGCGACCTCCGGGCAGGGCTTGAGATCGACCCGCACGACCGTCCCGGGCACCTTCTCCAGCTGCACGGCCGCCGGGCCGCCCGGAGCCTCGGGGGAGGACGGCCACATCCACAGCAGGGCCGCCAGCGTCACCAGCGCCAGCGGGACGATCGCGGCCAGGACGGCGCGGACCGCGGAGCGGGACGCGGGCCGGTGGGGGTGCTCGGCCGTCCCGTGGCCGTGGTGGGCGCCCATGCTCGACGGCTCCTTCGCAGTGCGGTTCCTCCGACGCCGCGCGCGTCGCCGTCCGGAGGCACGGTGAACGCGGTCGGGCGGTGCTCGCGGACCTCGCGGGGGGCGGCGGCATCCGTGCGTGTGCCGCCGGTGCCGACCGGACGGACGTCTCCGACGTCGCGCAGGAAGCACTCTACTGTGCGCGGCCGGGGCGGGATCCGTGATCGGCGGCGGCCACCGGGCGTCCTGCGCCCGCAGGTCCGGCGAAGCGCGCGACGAAGCGGGCGAGGGCGTCCAGCGCCGCCGCCGACTCGGGCCGGTCGGGGGCGAGGCGCCGCCGCCCGCCTCTGGACCGAGAGCGAGAAGCTGCTCGCCGGACTCGGCCGCTGAAGCCCGGTCCGTCCCGCCCGCGGCGCGGCCCTCGGGCCCTCAGTCCCGCGGCTTGCGGCGCCAGGGGAAGGCGCGGCGCCGGGAACGCCCGCGCCCGGCAGGTGCGGGGCCCGGCGCCGCGGGGGCCTCCGTCGCGGGAGCCTCCGCCGCCGGGGCGCGCGCGTCCCGCCACCGCTCCACGACGGCGTCCGGATCGACCCGCCGGACCACGACCGGCACCTCGGACGGCCGCCGCAGCGACTCGGCGATCCGCCGGTTCAGATCCCCCACCAGCTCCCGGACCTCCCGCTCGGAGCGGAGTCCGCGGACGGTGCCGGGCAGCCGGTCGACCTCCTTCCGCAGCCGCAGCGGCTCGGGAAGCAAGGCCTCGGTGTCCAGCCCTTCGCGGCGGGCCTTGTCCACCGCCCACCGCTCCACGCTGAAGGGCCGGTCGAGACCGGTGAGCGGCTTGCCCGCGCCGGGCAGGTCGTCGAAGGCGCCGCGCTCCCGCGCCTGGCGGATCTGCCGGTCGATCCAGGTCTCGAAGCCCATGCCGACGGGCTTGCGCTCGGTCATGCGGGCCCCACCTCCCCGGACTCGGGCCGCTCCCCAGGCTAGGCGACCCCGCCGCCGGCGGACCCGGGCGCGGACGGCCGGAATCAGCGCGGCGCGACGGTGCGGGCGCGCAGCGCGGCCAGCCGCGCCTCCCCGAGCGCCGCCATGGCCTCGGCGAGCAGCGTCATCTGCGCGGTGAGGTCGCGGTCCGGTTCGGCCTGCAGCGCCACGAACGCTCCGTCGAACCCGGCGATGCCGAAGTACTCCAGCTCGTCCGCGACGGCCCGGGCGGCCTCCTCGCCCTCCTCGGCGAAGGACGCCGCGATCATCGCGTTCATGTGCGCGCGGCCGTCCCGCCGCACCCGCTCGACGATGGCGTCCACCTCGGCCTCCGCGGCCTCGGCGCTCATCACCAGGAGCAGGTGCAGGCGCAGGAAGTCCGGACGCGCCATGAACGCCTCGCCGGTGCGCACGAGGTACCAGGTCAGCCGTTCGCGCGGCGTGCCCCCCTCGGGACCGCCCGCCTGCGCCCGCCGCATCGCCGCGAAGAACTCGTAGGCGCCGCGCGCCATGACCGCCGAGAGCAGCCCGGCCTTCGAGTGGAAGTGGTGGTACACCGCGCTCTTCGGGAGGCCGGTCTCGCGGCTCAGCACCGACAGCGACGTGGCGGCGTACCCGCGCTCCGCCATGATCCTGGAGGCGACGTCCAGGATCTCCTCCCGGGACCTGCGGCCGCGCCGGTTGCCGCTCTTCTCGCCGTCCACGGGTGAAGCATAGATCCCCGGCGTCCGGGCACCGGCCCCCGTTCTGCACAGCGGAATCTCATGGACGCCTCGCAGGTCAGCGTGTGACGATGGCCACGATCGTACCGAACGATCGGTCCAAAACTTGTGAGAAGCCACCCGGAGCCCGCATGCCCCAGCACTTCGACGCCGACGTCGCGATCGTCGGCTACGGCCCCACCGGCGTGACCGCCGCGCTCACGCTGGCGCGGCACGGCGTCTCGGTCCTCGCGTTCGAGCGGGACGAGGCCATCTACCCCCGGGCACGCGCCGTCACCGTCAACGACTGGACGATGCGCATCTTCCAGAGCCTCGGCATCGACCGGCGGATCGCCGCGGTCATCGAACCGCAGCGGGCGCTGCGCTGGACGACCTACGACGGCACCGAGATCATGCGGGTCGAGCACCCGCCGTCGACGCTGGGCGCCGGAACCCGCTTCTACAACATCTACCAGCCGACCATGGAGGCCGAGCTCCGCGCCTGCGCCGCGGAGTACGGCGGCCTGGTCGACGTCCGCTACGGCGCCGAGGCGGTCGGCCTGGAGCAGGACGCCGACGGGGTCACGGTGACGGCGGCCGACGCCGCGACGGGGGAGCGGCGCGCCTTCCGCGCCCGCTACGCGATCGGCGCCGACGGCGGCGGCAGCGCCGTCCGCGGCATGATCGGCGCCCGGCTGCTCGGCGACACGCTCGACGTCCGGTGGATCGTCATCGACTGCCGCGTCAAGCGCTGGTGGCCCGACCGCGACGTCCTCACCTTCTGGTCCGACCGGCGGCGCCCGGTCGTCGACATCGCGCTCTCCGCCGGCAACCACCGCTGGGAGATCCCGCTCGGACCGGACGAGACCGAGGCCGACTTCGCGACCGAGGCCGACGTGTGGCCGCTGCTCGAGGCGATGGGCGTCACCACCGACGACGTCGCGATCCACCAGTGGGCCTTCTACCGCCACCACACCCGGATGGCCGAGACGTGGCGGTCCGGCCGGGTCTTCCTCGCCGGCGACGCCGCCCACCTCATGCCGCCGTGGGCCGGGGCGGGCATGCAGACCGGCATGCGGGACGCCCACGACCTCGGCTGGAAAATGGCCCGCGTCCTCAGCGGCGGCCTGGACGGGAGCTGGCTGGACACCTACGAGGCCGAGCGGCGCCCGAACGCCGCGTTCTTCACCGACCTCGCCGTCCGGCTCGGCCGCGTCATCAAGCAGGAGGCGACACCGGCGGAGATCGAGGAGCTGAACCGGGTCCCGGAGAACACGGTCACCCCCTTCGAGCCGCCGCTGATCGCCCCGCCGGTCCTCGCGGCCGGCCGGCTCCGCGGCCCCGTCGGGGACGCCTCCGCCGTCGGCCGCATGATCCCGCAGCCCGTCGCGGGCGACGCCACCGGCCGGATGGCGCGGCTCGACGACCTGCTCGGCGACGGGTTCGTCCTGCTCGGCGCGGACACCGACCCCGCCGGACTGCTCGCGCCCGAAGAGAAGGCGGGATGGGACGCGCTCGGCGCCCGCTACGTCGCCGTCCGCCCCAGGACGGCCTACACCCGGAGCGCCGACGACCTCGTCGACCTCGACGACGTCCTGCTGCCGTGGCTGGCCCGGTACCGCGCCCGCGCCGTCGCCGTGCGCCCCGACCGCTTCGTGGCCGCCGCCGACCCGTCCGGCCTCGCCGTCCCGGCCTGACCGACACCGAGAACGAGGAGCACGACCCCATGACCGGAATCAAGGAACTGGCGTACGTCGTCTACGAGGCGAGCGACCTGGACGACTGGGAACACTTCGCCGTCGACCTGCTCGGCATGCAGCTCGCCGGCAGGAGCGCCGACGCGCTCGAGCTCCGCACCGACGCGAAGGCGTACCGCTGGTCCGTGCGGCGCGGCCCCGCCGACGACCTCGCGGCCAGCGGCTACGAGGTGGAGGACGGCGCCGCCCTCGACGCGATCGTCCGCCGGCTGACGGCCGCCGGCGTCGCCGTCGCCGAGGGCGGCCCCGACCTCGCCGCGTCCCGCCGCGTCGACCGCGTCGCCGTGACCGCGGACCCGATGGGCAACCGGATCGAGCTGGTCACCGGCTTCGCCGACGCCGACACCCCGTTCCGCTCTGACGTCCTGCTCGGCGGGTTCGTCACCGGCGCGGGCGGCGCGGGCCACCAGGTCCTGCTCGCCCGGGGGACCGCCCGCGAGACCTACCTGGAGTTCTACGAGGGCCTGCTCGGCTTCCGCGTGTCCGACCGCATCGTCGAGGAGCTCGCGCCGGGCGCCGTCGCCGACCTGACCTTCCTGCGCTGCAACCCGCGCCACCACTCCGTCGCGTTCGGGGACATGCCGCACCCGAAGCGGACCCACCACTTCATGCTCGAGGTCGCCGACATCCGCGACGTCGGCACGGCCTACGACCGCTGCATGGACGCCGGGCGCCCCTTCGAGATGACCCTCGGCATGCACCCCAACGACCGCATGTTCAGCTTCTACGTGCGGACGCCCTCCGGCTTCAGCGTCGAGTACGGCTGGGGCGGCCTGCTCGTCGACGAAGCCACCTGGGAGGTCGCAACGCTCGACCGGCTGCACAGCTGGGGGCACCGCTCCCCGGAGACCGTCGCCGACCTGCTCGCCCGCGCATCCGGAAAGGACCTGCACTGATGGCGCCGACCCAAGAAGACACCGCCCGCACCGTCCGGACGAAGGAGTGGACGCTCCGCTACTACGAGGCGGGCGCCGGACACCCCCTCGTCCTCCTGCACGGAAGCGGACCGGGCGCCACCGGCTGGAGCAACTTCTCCGCCAACATCGAGGCGCTGGCCCGGCACTTCCACGTGTACGCCGTGGACATGCCCGGCTGGGGCGACTCCGATCCGGCGACGGTCGACCGCCTCGACCACGTCGACGCGGCGATCCAGTTCCTGGACGCCCTGGGCATCGGGAAGGCCGCGTTCGTCGGGAACTCGATGGGCGGGCAGACCGCGCTGCGGCTCGCCACCGAGCACCCCGGCCGGATCACGCACCTCGTCACCATGGGCCCGCCCGTCGGCCGGGCGCCCGGCCTCTTCGCCCCCGGCGGCGGCCCGTCCGAGGGCCTGAAGGTCCTCATCGAGACCTACCGGGACCCGAGCCCGGAGAACATGCGCAGGCTCGTCGAGATCATGTGCTTCGACACGGCCCGGTTCGCCACCCCGGAACTGTGCCGGGCCCGTTCGGCCGCGGCCCTCGCCCGTCCCGAACACCTGCGCAACTACGTCGACGGGCTGCCCGCGGGCGCGCCGCTCCCCATTTGGGCCAAGCCCGAACTGCTCCCCGGCATCGCGGTCCCCACGCTTCTCATCCACGGCCGCGACGACCGGGTCGTCCCCTTCGAGAACTCGCTCCATCTGCTCGCCAACATCCCCGACAGCAGGCTCGTGCTGCTCAACCGGTGCGGGCACTGGGCGATGATCGAGCACGCCGACGAGTTCAACCGGCTCGTCACCGACTTCGTCCGCAACACCCCCGGACACCGGGACTGACGTCCGCGCGCGCGGCCGCCGCCCGACCCGCGGGCGGCGGCCCAACGAAGGCGAGCCGGTACGGCTGTACGGCGGAGAGGAGTCGGCGGCGTACCGCGTCGACGACCTCGTCGTCCGCGTCGGCGGCGCCACGGTCGTCCGGAGGCCGTCCGGCTCGTCCGGCACCGGCTGCGCCGCGGAGCCGCGTACTACCAGCACGCCCGGCGCCGGGGCGTCCGGCACGACGAGGACGACACCGACTACCGCGAACGCCGCGTCAAGGCGTTCTTCGACCTCCGGCCCCGACGCGATCAGAGCCGCACGGGGAGGGACACCAGGCCGCGGACGATCGATCCCTCCCGGTGCCGGCGCAGTTCGGACGGCGGGACGGCCGGCGCGAGACCGGGGAACCGCTCCAGCAGGCCGCCGATCGCGACCTGGCCCTCCAGGCGCGCGAGCGGCGCCCCCAGGCAGAAGTGCGGCCCGTGCCCGAACGCGAGGTGCCGGTTCGGGGCGCGGGTGACGTCCAACCGGCCCGGATCGTCGAAGGCACCGGGGTCGCGGCCGGCCGCCCCCAGGGAGACGTGCACCCAGGACCCGCGCGGGACGCGCACTCCCGCGATCTCCATGTCCTCCACGGCGATGCGCTGGCTCGCGCGCTCGATCGGCCCGTCGAAGCGCAGGAGCTCCTCCACCGCGGACGGCAGCAGCTCGGGCCTTGACCGCAGGAGCTCCCGCTGGTCCGGTGCCCGCAGCAGCGCCAGGACGCCGTTGCCGATGAGGTTCACGGTCGTGTCGTGCCCCGCGATGAGCAGCAGCGCGATCGTGTTCAGCAGCTCGGAATCGGTGAGCGCCGCGTCCCCGTCGCGCGCCTCGACCATCCCGCTGATCAGGTCGTCCTGCGGCCGGGCACGCCGCTCGGCGACGACACCGGCGAGATACCCGGTGAACAGCCCGGCGACCTCCCGCCGCCGCTCGAGCGCCGCCGCGCCGTGCGCCGGCGCCGTCATCACGGTCGTCCAGGCGCGGAACTCATCGCGGTCCTCCGGCGGAACGCCGAGCAGCTCGCAGATGACCTGGACGGGCAGCGGGACCGCGAACGCCTCCAGCAGGTCGACGGTCCCGGACAGGCCGTCCAGCAGGCCGTCCGCGATGTCCTGGACACGGGGCCGGAGCGCCTCCACCCGCCGCGGCGTGAACGCCTTGGCGACCAGCCGCCGCAGCCGCGTGTGGTCGGGCGGGTCCATGCCGAGCATGGTGCCGCCGAAGTACGGCGCGGGATCCACGGGCACGGAGCTGTGCGCGGTGTCCTTCGACAGCCGCGGATCGTTCAGCGCCGCATGCCCGTGCTCGTGATCGACCACGAGGAACGCGTCGGCGCCCGGAGGGAAATCGATGCGGTGCACGGGCCCCTCGGCGCGCAGTTCCGCGTACAGCGCGTACGGGTCGCGGGCGAACTCCTCCGAAAGCAGGAAATCCATCGGCAGCACCCGCGGAGCCATCAGCGCACCTTCCCGACGCCGCCGAGAAAGCCCGTCCTGCTCATGTCCGGCTCGAAGAAACCGGCGTCCGGACGCCAGTCGCGCACCGGAACGAGACCGGGCGGCAGCACCTCGGTCCCTTCGAAGAACCCGAGGAGCTCGTCACGCGTCCGCGGAATGATGTCACCGGCGCCCGTCCGGCCGTATTGGTCCCGCACGGCGCCCTCCTTGTCGGCGTCCTGCTTTCCCAGGAAGCCGTGCGAAAGGACCAGGTGGCTGCCGGGCGCCAGCGGTTCGAGCAGCCGCGCGACGATTTCCCCGGGCCGCGCCTCGTCCGGGACGAAATGCAGGACGGCCAAGAGCAGCACGGCGATCGGCTGGGAGAAGTCGAACCGCTCCCGCACTTCGGGGTGGTCCACGATGCTCTCGGGACGGAGCAGGTCCGCCTGGAGCACCGTGGTCCCGGGACCGTCGGCCAGCAGCGCCCTCCCGTGCACGAGCACGATCGGATCGTTGTCGACGTAGACGACCTGCGAGCCGGGCGCCACCCGCTGCGCGACCTGGTGCGTGTTCTCCTGGGTGGGAAGCCCGGACCCGATGTCCAGGAACTGCCGCACCCCGCGCTCGGCCAGCATCGTGACCGCCCGGGAGAGGAACCCCCGGTTGGCGCGGGTGAATTCCAGGACGTACGGCATCGCGGCGAGCACCTGTTCCGCCGCCTCCCGGTCGGACGCGTAGTTGTCCTTACCGCCCAGGTAGTAGTCGTACATCCGCGCGACGCTGGGGACGTTCGGATCGATCCCCAAGTCCGAGAGCTGCTCGTCCGATGCCATACCCGGCCTCCTGCCATAGGACACGGCCAATCATCGTAGGCCCCGAGCACCCGCCTTAGGAGCCTCTTTCAAACGAGCCGTTCGATGAGGACGCGGCAGATCCGCTGCAATTCCTCATCGTCGCCGATGCTGACGAATCTGCCACGGCGCTCCGGCCGGAGCAGCTCGGCCCGAAGCTGAGGCACGGCAGGGACTGCGGCGTCACCCATCCGCTCCAGGCAGGCGACGACCTCATTGGCGGTGAAAGGGTTCTGCCCCCATGCTTGGAGAAGCGTGTCCAGCACCACCGGCGCCTCCGGAACGCCGCCGATTTCCCACAGAGCGTTCGCGCAGGAGACCCGGTTCCACTCGTCGCCGTCGGCCAGCAGGTCCCGCAGCCGGGGGAGTGCTTCCCGCGCGTGAGGGCCGATCCCGGCGAGCACGTCGGCCGCCTTACCGATCCCGACGGCGCGGTCGTCCAGCAGACCGAGCGCCGGCCGGACGACTTCGCCGGGATCCCCGCCGATGGCCCACAGCGCGGCGACGGCGGCGGGACGCGCGGCGCCGTGCGCGATCAGCGGCCGGATCGTCCGCAGCGCGGGAGCCGCGGACGGGCCGAACGCCGCGAGCGCGTCGAGGGCCGAGCTCGCGATCGACCACAGCTCACGAGCCACCGCCGCGTCGAGGGTCTCGGCGATCGCCTCGACGGCGCCGTCGGCGAGTCCGACCAGGGCGGACAGAGCGGAGCGCGCACTCATGTCGACCGCGTGGTGGGCGAGGTCGAGACTCCTCAAGTGGTCGCACACGAGGGGGACCAGCCGCTCAGCGGCCTGCGGCAGCCTCCCGGCGACCTGCACCGCCCGCCAGCCGTCCTCTCCGCCGTCCAGCGCCGCGACGAGGCTCGGCACCGCCCGCACATCACCGAGACGAGCCAGCGCTTGGACGGCCTCCTGATGGCCCCTGCGCACGTGCGGCCGAGCCGAGCACCAGCCGTCCGGTCCCCCGACGTACGCCGCAAGAGCCTCCCGAGCGGGTTCCGCGATCGCATGGCAGGAGTTCAACGCGGCCGCCGCCTCCGCGGCGACCTGGGGGTGGGACGCGCCGAGGTGCTCGGCGACGAGCATGACGAGCCGCGCGTGGTCTCCGCGCCAGCCCGCCATGAGCTCCGTACTCATCCGGATGGCGTCCAGGCGGGCCCCGGGATCGCGGCTGCGCAGTTGCTCGGCCAGAAGCGTCGTGCGCGCCGGAACCCTCTCCGCCAAGGTTCCGTGGAAGGTCCGCAGCAGATCCGCCGTGGGCGAGTGGACCGAACGATGCCGTTCGAGGTCCTCGAAGGCGGCGACGATCTGCGGCGGCCCGTCGCCGGGAACCGCCGGTCGAGGCGGGGAGCCCCACGCTTCCTCCGCCCCACCGACATCCGCTTCCCGCAACAGCTCGATCGCGGCCGCGACGGTGCCGTCGTCCACCTGCCCGGGCGCGCAGCGAGCCCGCTGGACCACGGCCGCGAGCCTGGTCTCGGGGACCGCGTGCGGATCGGCGGCCAGCGCCGTGAACCACGCCGTCGCCTCCTCCGCGTGCTCCGGCAGGCGAAGGGCCAGGTTCGCCATCGCTTCGACGATCAGCAACTGCACGACGAAGCTCGGCTCGTCCGCCATCCGACCGCGCAGGACCTTCGAGGCCCGGGCGACGTCGTCGACGAACAGCCCGAGCCCCGGCACCGCGGCCCGGCGCACGCGAACGTCGGGATCGCACGCGAACCCCACGAACGTCTCCGCGCGGCCACGCACCACCCTCGCGGCCCCAGCGAAATCGATGTGGCCGACATACTCCACGTCACCGCGCCCAACGGCTTCCGACCCGATGCTCACCAGCAACTCGACGACGTCGTCCCGTCCAGGCGTCGCGGTGTCGTCGGCCAGCTCGAAGAGAAACGGCAGACTCGCCACCGTGCAGGCATACACATCGCCCTGGTGATGCACCGCGCCGTAGAACCTGCTGAGAGCTCTATCCCGCTCCTCCTCATCCGAAGAGCGCAGCGCCAGCAAAAGCCCCGGAACTTCCTCGGCCGAGCCGTACGCATGCACCATCGACGACCAGTCGATGTCATGAAGTCCACTGAACATACGCCGCATCCTGCCCACCCCCACCGACACACGGCCCCCGGAGAAGCAATCACTCACCGGACGAGACGGGGCTAGGGTCCCCTACCGTGGACGCCGCTGATCTCGATTACCGGGCCAGAACACTTTCCGGCTGCATTCCTTCGTCTGTGGTCTCGCGGCTCGTCGAGTTGGGCCATACCGATGAGGTGGAGTTCCAGGCCGGTCGCGGGGAGTGGTTCTGCGCTCGTGAACAGGCCCGGCTGCTCGCCGAACGGGGGCGGCGGGCGGCGGCGCTGGAGGTGCTGGCCCCGTACGTCGCCACCGGGTGGTGGACGGCCGTCGAGGCGGCGGCGGGGATGCTGGAGGAGTGGGGCAGGAGCGACGAGGCCATCGCGTTGGCCCGCCCGCACGCGGAGGCGGGGAAGCGGTCGGCGCTGAGGTTCTTCGCCCTCCTGCTCGCCAGGCACGGCAAGGGCGATGAGGCATTCGACCTGCTGCGCCCGCACGTCGGGGACGGGTGGCTGGCCGCCGCCCTGGTCGACATCGCCGGAGGCGCGGGCCGGGACGACGACGCCGCCGCACTCCTGACCGCCCGTATCGAGGAGCCGCGGACCTGCGACGACCCGACGTACCGCCGCCGCGTCATCGAACCCTCCAACGCCGTCGACCTGCTCGCGGCGATCCGTGAACGCCAGGGCCGCGTCGACGAGGCGATCGACCTGCTGCGCACCCGGGAAACCACCTCGGTCAACGATCGGGACCAGCTTGCGGACCTGCTGGCCCGGCAAGACCGGATCGAGGAACTGCGTGCGTACGCGGCGGTCGAATCTCTCGGGACCGCCGCGCAGTGTCTTGCGGAGGTGCTGGAGGAGCGTGGTGACGTGGAGGGCGCGATCGCGGTGTACCGGCAGCCGGGAGGTTCGCTCTTCCGCAGGAACCACGGGGCCGTTCGTCTCGCGGAGCTGCTGGTGCGGCACGGGCGGGGCGACGAGGCGACGGACGTGCTGCGCTCGCTCGCGGACGCCTCCGGTGGTGCGGAGGACTGGATCGTCGACATGCTGTGCACGCACTATGCCGACCAGGGCCGTCCCGAGGACGGACTGGCCTACCTCGACACCCTCAAGGAGCGCGACGGCGAAGAGGGCTGGGAGTTCTTCCGGATACGGCTCCCCTTGCTGGTCGCGTGCGGCCGCCGCGACGAGGCGATCGACCTGGCGATGGCGCATCCCGAGCACGACACCTGGGCCATCGCCGAGCTGCTGGCCGACGCCGGACGCACCGAGGAGGCCATCGCCCTCCTCGAACCGGACGAAGATGTCGTCGGGCCCGTCCTGGCCTGGCACCTCATCGATCTCGGCCGTGTGAGGGACGCCGTAGCGCTCCTCCAGCGGCCCAAACCGACGCCGTCCACGCTGCCGCAGGACGACCTCACAGCACGGGGCACCTCACCATGAATCTCGTCCCATCGGGCTCATCCCGGCGCGGGCTTGTCAGGGTCGAACCGGAAGACCTGCCCGCCCCCGGTGGGCTCGCAGGGGAGCTGCTGGATTGCGGAGCCCTCGCCGGTCGAGCCGTCCGGGACGCCTAGGCACAGGCCACTGTGCACCGGGCGCAGCCGGAAGCCGCGGGTCGGGGCCGAGACCCGCTCCAGGCGATAGTCCTCTCCGCCGGCGTTGGCTCCCCGCTCGCCGCAGTAGTCGTCGAACACGGAGGCCCCGGGCGCGGTCCGGGCCTTGCGAACGCCCATGCACCCGGGACCGAAGGCCGGATGGTCGGTGGTGATCCGGTAGGTGCCGCCGGGCCCGGCGAGCAGTGCGCGGACGGGGAACGCCTTCGAGCACCCGAGTTGGCGGACCTGCCCGCTGGTGTCGCCCTCCCTTTCGGAGAGGCAGAGCCCCGAATGGACCAGTCGGATGCGGTAGCGCCCGGGCGCCGGCGCGGCGTCCGCGCCGGAGGCGGCCGACGGCCTCGGATTCCGCGGTGTCTCGGTCGGACGGTCGAGGGGCACGGCGCTCTCGGACGACAGCGCGACCGTCGCGAGAACGAGCGCGATCGCGGCGATGCAGACCACGGCCGGCCGGACCGGTGAGCGCAGCACCGAACGTCCACGCGGGGACGGGGGAGGGGCGCCCGCGGGTTCGGCCGCGACCGGACTCTGGACCGTCCCGCCGTCATCGGTGGCGACCGGCGCGGGGGCCGGTTCCGCACCGCCGACGGCCTCCACCGCCAGGCGGCGACGGGCCTCGACCCATTGCGCGACTTGGTCCGGCGGGCATCCGCACGCCCGGGTGAACGCGGCCACGAACTCCTCGCGCGGCAATGTCGCCCGTCCCAGCACGGTGACCAGAGTGCTCTTCGGCAATTGGTCGCCGGCGGCGGCCGCGCGCTTTTCGAGCTGGCGAAAGCTGAATCCCGACCAAGCCTTGAGTCGTCGCAGCTCGAGAACGAGCTCCGCCGTGGTGGAGGGATCCGGAGGATTCGGCATCCCATGATCAGTCACGCGTTGATCACCCTCCGTGTCGACTCCATCGGGCCCTTCTCTGTCGACCCGGTGACCTGCTCGGACATCATCGACCGAACTCGACCGACAGTGATTCTTGCTCGCGTTCACCGGCAAGTCAAGACTGTGTCGTGAGGGCCCCGTTCGATGCGCACCGCCAATTCGTGAAAGAGGTGAGCATGCCTCTTTCTGGCCGCCCAGATCCATGATTCGGTGCCGAATCGTCGTCACGAGTACACGCAGAAGGAATCAAAAAGGTATGAGCGATGTCTTTCCGGCGCGACCGGCGCCGGCCCTCAGAATCCTAGGTCGAGTGGAGCTTTGCCTGAACGGGACGCGAGAGCGCGTCGGCGGGCCGAAACTAAAAATCTTTCTGCTCGCCTTGGTGGTTCACCGGAACGACCCCGTCCCGCTCGACCGGCTGGCCGAGGCGATATGGGACGACAGCCCTCCGATGTCGGCGACAGCGAACATCCGGAACTACGCCATGGCGGCCCGCCGGGCGCTCTCGCGGCTCGCCGGTTCCGAGATCGTGAAGGACGACGGCGGATACCGGCTGGTCGTCGACCCGGAGCGGGTCGACTACTTCCGTATGGAGGAGCTGGTGGCCGAAGGGGCGTCCGCGGCCGCCCGCGGCGACGGCGCCACGGCCGCCGGATGCGCCGCCGAGGCGTTCGAGCTCAACCGGGGCCCCGTCGGGCACGGGCAGATCTGCGGACGCGGGCTGGCGGCCCGGCTGACCGCGCTGAACGAGCAGCGGCTGGCGCTGATGGAGGAGCTGGTCGCGGTCCAGCTCGGCCTGGGCGGGTATGCGGAGGCCGCCCGTCACCTCCGGCTCATGCTCGGCGAAGTGCCGCTGCGCGAACGATGTTGGGCGTTGCTCATGCGCACGCTCTACCTCATGGGCGA
This sequence comes from Actinomadura sp. WAC 06369, assembly GCF_003947565.1. Classification (NCBI taxonomy): domain Bacteria; kingdom Bacillati; phylum Actinomycetota; class Actinomycetes; order Streptosporangiales; family Thermomonosporaceae; genus Actinomadura; species Actinomadura sp. WAC 06369. The sequence goes on from NZ_QHJN01000006.1 coordinate 50,685, forward strand.
CACGGCCGGCGCGCTCACGGCGTTCCGGGAAGCCCGCGAGACGCTCGTCGAGCTCATCGGGGTCGAGCCCGGAAAGGAACTCCAGGACCTCCACCAGGCCGTCCTGACGCGGGACCCCGAACTCGCCGGGGGTATGCGCCAGAGCACCCGCCTCATCGCGCCGAAGCCTGCGGGACAGCCCGAGGGACCGAGCCACCGGGTACCCCGGCAGCTGCCCCTGGGCGGCCGCTTCTCCGGCCGCGCCCGGGAACTCGAGACCCTGTCCGCGGACCTGGTGCGACAGCGTGCGCTTCCCGCGATCAGCGTCGTCAGCGGGTCTCCTGGGGCGGGAAAGTCGGCGCTGGCCCTCCACGCGGCCCGAAGGGTCGCGGACCGGTTCCCGGACGGCCAACTCTACGTCGATCTCGGAAACTCGGGGCAGGACGAGCGGGTTACGGCGGCCCAGGCTGCCGTTGGATTCCTACGAGACCTCGGGGATTCTGAGGCGTCCGAGATCGGTGGTCTCGCCGAGGCCGTGACCCGATTCCGCTCGATGAGCTGCGGGCTGCGGCTGCTGATCCTCATCGACAACGCCGTCCCCGGGCCCGAGGTGGAACGGCTGCTGCCCACCGGGGCGGGCTGCGCCGTGCTGGTGACCGCACGTTGCGCGCTGCCCATCGACCACGCCCGCCACATTCGGCTCGGCGCCATGGGGATGGCGGAGTCCATCGCGCTTCTGGAGGACCTCGCCGGGACGGAACGCGTCAGGGCCGACCGAGACGCCGCCGGTGAACTCGTCCGGCGATGCCGGTTCCTCCCACTCGCCCTGCGGGCGGCCGGGATACTGCTGACGGCCCGCCCCGACAGGCCCCTGAGCAGTGTTGTGGCCGAGTTCACCGAGGACGCCTCCCGGATCCTGGACCGGTACGGCGATCCGGGCGTGAACCGGCGGCTGAGGACGGTGTACCAGCGGGTGGTCCGCGACATACCCGAGGCGAAGCCGCTGCTCAGCGCGTCCGGAGATGCGACGATCACCACTGCGGATGCCGCGAGGATGCTCGGGGGCTCGTCCGTCCGGATTCTCGACCGCCTGTGCGACGAGTGCCTCATCGAACCGACTCCGGAAGGCGGCTACCGGGCGGTGCCCCTGCTCGGGCTCTTGCAGAACCTTCTCCACTGACCCGCCCGTGCGGGAAGAGGCCGCCCGCCCGGACGCGCTCACAACGCGCGGCGGGCGGGCGGCCCCTGATCCCTTCATGGCGCGCGGGCCCCCGAGAGCACGAAGCGGGCGCGCCGGGACGACCGGGAAGCCGCCGTCGTCAGGCGGAGCAGGCTCCGCAGGACGTCTCCCAGCTGTACTGGCGCACGCCGTCGCAGATCCGGTCGTATTTGATCTTGTTCTGCCAGGGGAGCGTGCACCCGCTGATGCAGCAGCAGTACTGGTTGTAGCAGGCGGCGGCCGCCGCCTCCGCGGGGACCGGAGGAGCCACCATGTGCACCAGGCGCTCACCCAGCCGTTCGAGCTGCTTGACCATTTCCCTTCCTTTCGCCGTGGGGGCTGTTATGAATAACTTAATCCCGCACCGTCAGAACGTCGTATAAATTTCGCTATAGGGGAAGCCTGGCCTGCTCCGGTGATGCGTTCAGCACTTTCCCGACGACGTCCCGTTCCAAGTAATAGCCGTAGGTGCGCGAATCGTAACTGGCGTCCGCGTTGTCGCCGACCAGGACGATCCGGCCCGCCGGAATCGTGGGCTCGGACACATCGCGCAGCGCGGGAACCAGGTCGCGCGGGACGGGGTCTCCGGAACGCGCGAGCACCCGCTTGATCAGGCACGGCCCGAGCCGCCGCCCCGCGGACGCCTGCGGCGTTCCGGGCTCGACGTCCCGAACCACCACCACATCGCCGGAATGGACCGCGTCTCCCGAGACACGGCGCACGACGAGCCGCTGGCCAGGGCGGAAGGTGGGTTCCATGCTCGACCCCATGACGGTGGCGACCAGGTACCTCCGCCGCACCCACCGCAAGGAAACAGCGGCGCACAGCGCGCAGCCCAATGGCACACACAGTATTTTCGGCATTCTCGCAACTCTTCGGAGGTGTCTCAGTCGGATGAGTCTCACGCCGTGGGCGTTTTCTTCAGATATCCCTGCGCCTGCAGCCGGAACATTCGCGCATACGCGCCGTCCCGGGCCATGAGGTCCGCGTGGGCGCCTCGCTCGGTTATGCGCCCGTCCTGGAACACCGCAATGGAATCGGCGTCGCGGAGCGCTCCGAGCCGATGCGAGACGAGAACACCGGTCCTGCCCGCCCGGTACCCCTTCAGCCGCATGTGGAGCTCGTACTCGGCCTCAGCGTCCAGGCCGGAACTCGGCTCGTCCAAAATCAGCAGGTCCGGCGCCTCCCGCAGGAAGGACCTGGCTACCGCGAGACGCTGCCACTGCCCGCCCGACAGCAGCACCCCGCCCGCGTCCTCGTCCATCTCGCTGTCGGGGAACATTCGGCTGAGCAGGGTGTCGTAGCCGCGCGGCAGCTCGGTGAGACGATCGTGGACGCCGGCCCGCCGGGCGGCCCGCTCGAGCCGCGCCTGATCGTGCCGGGCCGAGAGATCACCGATGCCGATGTTCTCCCGCACGCTGAGGTCGTAGCACATGTAGTCCTGGAAGACCGTGCTGAGGCGCGCGCGGAACTCGGCCGGGTCGAACTCGCGGACATCGATGCCGTCCCACCGGACGGTTCCGGCCGTCGGGTCGTACAGCCGGCACAGCAGCTTGACCAGGGTGGACTTGCCCGCACCGTTGTGGCCGACCAGGGCGAGCGTCCGTCCGGCGGGAATCACCAGATCGACTCCCCGTAGAGCCCATGGCCGGTCCTCGCCGTAGCGGAACCAGACGTCCCGCAGTTCGATGCCCCGCCGCAGCGGCGGGACGGGCCGCACCCGCTCGGCGACCTGGAGATCGGGCGGAGTCTCGATCACCGCCCGGTAGTGGCCGAACACCAGGAGCGCCTCGTGCGCCGTCGACAGGCTCCTGACCGCGTTGGCGAGCGCGCCTTGAGTTCCGGAGACCGCGGCGATGAACACGGCCACGTCACCGATGCCGAGCCGTCCGTTCTCGATGGCGCCCGCCGCCCAGACCAGGCCGCCCCCGGCCACCGACGCCGACAGCAGCGCCAGGACCCCCTGGACGCCGAGAGCCTTCAGGTCCAGCCGCCGCCGTGCGGTGTTGATCGCGGTCAGCTCGGAGAGCATCTTGCCGCGCAGGTGGTCCGCCACACCGAAAACCCGTACCTCTTTGGCGGCCTGGAGGTCGCGCAGCAGATGCGCGTAGAACAACTCACGCCGTTCGGCGGGGCCCAGCCGCCGGAAGAGCAGCGCACGGCGATGGTTCAGCGCGCGTTCGGCGACCAGTACCGGCAGGACGGCGGCCAGGACGACGGCGGCCATGAGGGGGGCCAGGACGAACAGGGTGCCCAGGAATCCGCCCAGGGTCAACGTCGCCTGGACGAGCTGGATGACGCCGCCGAGCACACGGGCCGGGCTGTCGTTCCCCGACTGCTGGGCCAACATGAGCCGTTCGTGGAACGCCGGGTCCTCCAGCCGGGCGAGTCCGGGCATCCCGCCGACCTTCGCGAAGAGCCGGTCCTGAGTCGTCAGCTTCAGCCTGCGGCCGACCTCCGCCGAGGCGTACTCCGACACGTGCGGCAGCACCGCCGCGACGACCCCGACGGCGGCCAGCGCGACGGCCGCGGCCAGCAGAGACGACAGTCCGTCCGGAGCCCGCGCCGCCATCCGGTCGAGCAGCGTCTTGGTCAGCCAGGCGACCACGACGGGCGTTCCCCCGGCGACCAGACCGGCCGCGACGCACAGCGCGACGTGCGCGGGAGCGGCGCGCACGGCGAGGAGAAGGGCGGCCGGGGCGTCGCGGAACTCCGCCCGCAGTCTCCGCAGGCGGCCGGTCATGCCGGGACGGCGTCCGGCAGGTCGGCGACCAGGCGCGTGGACGTGAGGACGACCCGGTTGCCGTCGACTATGCCGAAGGCCGGGGTGCCGTCCACCGCGAAGGCGGTCTGCACCGGGCCGTCCGGCAGCTCTGTGATCACCTGCGCGGTCGCGGCGAGCCGTTCGCGGGACTCCTCGACGTCCTCGGCCGGCCCGTTCACGACGGCGAGGACATGCTCGCGGCCGCCGGGGAAGGCCGCCGCGTAGCGCACGAACTCGGGCAGCGCCTCCTCGCACGGCCGACAGCCGGCCGAGAAGAACCCGATGAGCAGCGGGGCGGGCAGCGATTCGCGTGACACCGTCCGGCCGTCGGTGGTCGTGGCGCTGAACGGGGCCGGCACGTCGCCCATGTTCGGCCTGGGGCGGCGCCGTTCGTCGTTCAGCAGCCGGGTGTGCTCGCGAAGCCGCCGGACGACTCCCAGCGTGAAGACCAGATTCACGCCGCACACCAGTGCCAGGACCACCACCAGGGCGATGAGATAGGGCATTGCGGACCTCCTTGTTATGGGTTCGCTCAGCGGGACGCGACGTCCGGGCCGACGGCGAACAGGTCGACGATGTCGTCGAGGAAGGCGACCAAGAGCGCCACCAGGCACCCCGCGGCCGCGGCGATGACGGCGCCGCCCGCGTCGATCTGGGCACTCGGGTTCGCCACCGCGGAGACGAGCGCTACCAAGACGGCCACGGAAAGCAGGACGTTCCGGGCGATGTGCCTCCGCCCCATGGGTGCTCCGCTCGCACCGAAGCACCGGCAAGTGACGCGGTCGCCCCGGCGCATCGAGACGGAGATGACCGCGGTGAACGCCGACAGCAGCGCCAGGGCGGTGACCAGACCGGCCACGAGCAACGCCGACGACCCCGCCAGCGCGATGCCCAGCAGCACCGGAACCGCCGCCTCGGCCCCCACGGCCGCGACCGCGACGCGTCCGGCCCGGTTCCGTGCGATGCCCAGCCCACGCACCGCGTCGACGAACGCACGGAACGAGGCGCCGTTGCGCACCTTGGACAAGGCGGCGAGGACGAACGTGAGCCCGATGAGACACTCGCACCCGATCGCGGCATAGCCCATCCAAGAACTCCCTAGCGTGATTTGCCGCCATTTCTGAAATCAAGCTAGCGAGCCCTTATATAAGGCCCGTATAGAAGACCGTACAGCCATCGATTGCCACAAAACCCACCCACGTGGTGCGGCGCGCGGGACTCTCGGGCCTTTCACCTCCCTCGAGTCGCCCCGCGGAGCGGCGTCCTTCACCGCGATCCACGCGAAACCATCGATTCCCCGTGGCGGAGGCAGGCAGGTGTGCTGGCGACACGTTCGCGGTCCTCGCCGGCGCCTCCGCTGAGCCCCAGCAGAACCACACCCGGTCCGGCTGAACCAGCAGCTATACGCCGCCAGGCTGTCCGGCAGGACCACCGTCGACCTGACGACACCCACGACCGGTTCGACTCCACCAACCCCGGCGCCGACCCAAACATGCACACCGGCCGTCCCCGCCGCGCCGACAACGAGCCCGCGCCCCAACCAGTAACCAGCCGCAGCACAAATCAGCCTCCCACCTTCGGCGAGGCTCGACAGGCTTGATGGCCCGGAGACAAGCGCCGCCAGCACGTGTCCACAACGCGGCGGCGTTCTCGCAGGCTCCGACAGCGCCATCGGACTAACGGCAACAAGGCCCAGGGCGACGGCCACCTCGCGCTTTCTGCGAATATCTTTGCTGGGCTCGTCGCGATCCGGCGCTGTCCGAAACGGGCTGTGGCGCGGACGGCGGTCCTCCGCCCGGCGGACGAGACGGACCTCAGCAGGGCCTTCGCTCTGCTGAGCGGAGAACTAGCGGTTGCGGGACGGCTCACGTGGCAGTCACCATGCGTGGCGTCACGGACCCCACACTCGGTCGGAGCGAGTGAACACCGCTGCTCGCGGACGTTGAACCTGAGGCGCATCCGGTGCCGTGTGAACCGGGGGGCGGTGAGGACGCTCTGATTCGCTCACGAGCGGCTAACGGACGATCAAGAAGGCCGGTCCTCCGTGGTGGAGAACCGGCCTCTGAGCTCTGTCGGGACGGCGGGATTTGAACCCACGACCCCTTGACCCCCAGTCAAGTGCGCTGCCAAACTGCGCTACGTCCCGGTGCCTGCCTGTCTCGGCGGGCGTTGATTACTCTAGCGCAGTCCGCGGGGTTGTGCGTACCGGGAATCCGAAGGCCGAGGGTGGCGGTGGGACGGCCTGGACGGTGCGGGGTGTGACGCGGGTCACTCGGTGGGGTAGGGGTTGGTCCCCGGAGGGTCACTGGAACGGGTGAAGTTCGGGCATCCAGGGAAAACCGGGTTAAAGATACGGGTAGGAGACCCGGAAAGGGACGAATAGTCCTTCGTTGGCGTATGTAGCTTTTTTCTCTCGGGGCATGCCGTGCCGAACGGGGGAGTGGCTTGGCCGAAGCGGAGGGGCCGCGCGCGCCGGGGGTGCACGCGGCGGTGCCCGACCTTGAGGACCTGCGGGGGGCCGCGCATGACCGCGCGATCCTGGCCGAGGCGCGGGTCGTGCTGGCACGCAGGCTCGGGGTGCCGCCCGGGGAGGCGCTGCAGCACCTGATCTGGCTCGCGCGCGACCTGGACATGGAGCTCGCCGAGGCGGCGGCGCTGGTGGTCAAGGACGTCGGGGCCGGGGCGGCGGAGGCCGTCGCGGCGGCGCGGCGGGCGCCGCGGGCGGAGGTGGCGCGGACGCGGCGGGCGGTGGTGTCGGAGGCCGAGGACGTGCTGCGGCGGGTCACCGCGGAGGACACCGGGGGCGATCGGGAGATCCTGGCCGGACTGCCGGACGATCCGGTGGCGCGGGCGGTGCTGGACGGCGCGCTGGACTCGGCGGCGCATCTCGTGCCGGTGCGGGGGCCCGAGGGGAATGTCGCGGACTTCCTGTACGCGCGGTTGAACGAGCAGGCGAGGGATCTGTTCGGCCGGGGCGCCGAGAAGCTGACGGGGCGGCGGCTGCTGCAGACGGATCCGGGTGCGGCCCTGACGGGGGTGTTCGAGGAGTACGTGGGGGTCCTCGACGGCGCGGGGACGCTGGAGCGCGATTCGATCATGTACACGACGGCGCAGAGCGGGTTGTCGCGGACGTCGCGGATGAGCGTGCGGTGCGTCCGGGTGCCGACGGGGGTGTGCGTCGTCTGGCGCTACCACAGCAGGGAGGACCGGCTGGCGCGGCGGCTGGAGCGGGTGGAGCGGCTGGCGCAGCTGGGGTTCGGGGAGTGGGACCTGGTGACGGGCGAGGCGTCGTGGACGCCGCAGATGCTCGCGAACTACGGGGTGTCGCAGGACGAGGTGCCGCCGATGCCGCACGATCTGCCGAAGGTGGTGGCCGAGGACGATCTGCCGCTGGTGGAGGAGGCCCTGCAGACGCTGTTCTCGCGGCGGGAGCCGGTGGAGGCCGAGCACCGGGTGATCGGGGCGGACGGGCGGCCGCGGCACCTGTGGGTGTTCGCCGAGCCGGTCCTGGACGACGCGGGCCTGCCGGTGTCGGTGAACATCGTGTCGCAGGACATCACGCGGCGGCGGGGCGTGGAGCGGGCGCTGGCGGACACGCGGCGGCAGATGCTGAAGCAGCAGGCGCGGACGGCGCAGGAGCGGCGGGTCGCGGTGACGCTGCGGCGGGCGATCCTGCCGGACGAGAGCGAGCTGGAGCGGCTGCCGGGAGTGCGGATCGCGCTGCGCAGCCTCGCGGCGGAGAGCGCGGCGCGGATCGGCGGCGACTGGTTCGCGACGCGGGGGATGCCGGACGGACGGGGCCTGTTCGCGATCGGGGACGCGGCGGGGCACGGGCTGCCCGCGGCGGCGGCGATGGCCCGGACGCGGAACGGGCTGCTGGGGCTCGCGTTCACCGGGGAGCCGGCGGGCCGGCTGGTGGGCTGGCTGAACGAGCTGGTGGGGACGATGGACCCGCCCGCGACGGGCACCGCGATCGTGGGGCATTTCGACTCGGGCCGGGGCGTCATGGAGTGGACGTGCGCGGGGCATCCGCCGCCGATCCTCGTGCGGGGCGGGCGGGCGTGGCCGCTCGAGGTCGTCCGGGATCCGATGCTGGGGGCGATGCCGGGGTGGGAGTACACGACGATCAAGACTCCGCTGGTGCGGGGCGACATGGTCTTCCTGTACACCGACGGCCTGGTGGAGCGCCGGGACGCGGATCTGGACGAGCGCATCGAGCGGCTCACGCGGATCCTGGAGGAGGGGTCGGGCCGTCCGGAGGTGGCGCTCGACGAGGTGCTGGCGCGGATGGAGCACGACCGGGCGGCGGACGACACCACCCTGTTCGCGCTCCGGGTCGAGTGACGGACGCCGCCTCTGACCTGCGCCGATGCGGTGGTGTGACTTAGGGCACAGCCAAGGCGGCGGTGGGCGGCCCGGGGGGCGGTGCCGGGCCGTCGCGCCGGGCGTCTCGTCGATCTCCGGGGGCGCCGGACGGCGGTGCCCGGCAACCCCTGTGCGCCAAGGGTTCCGGGACCGCCGATAAAGATCGGGAAGAACGGCCCGCGGGTGAGCGTTGGGATGTCCTTGAAGGCCGCTTGACCAGGGAAAAGATCAATTTTGGCCTGGTTTGCTTTCTTTCTGAAGGTTGGTACCTTCAACCCGAATCTCGCAGCGCGATCCACGCGTTGTACCGGCCGTGCCAGGGGCGCGGCCGCCGGTCGCGGAGCGGTCCACGCACGCGACGCGCGCCATGCACGCGCGCCCCTTCAAGAGCAGTCGCTCAGAGAAATCCGACAATCCAGCGCCGCACGCGCGGCGTGAAGGCCGAGTCCGCGCAGGTCCACGAGGGCCGCAGCGGAGCCGGGGACCCAAGTTTCTGGGGTGAATCGGCGCGTTTCGAGCGCGCCGTAGGGCTCTTCCATGCCCGAATCCGTCAGCTAACCCGGTAGGCGTCATGGGAGACAAGGAGATTCCCTGCATGACCGGTCGTTTCGATCGACTTACCGAGTCCGTGAAGCGCCTGAACCCCCAGTCCGCGGTCAAGCGGCTGGCCCCCGAACTCGCGATCAAGCGCGTGACCCCCGAGGACCGGGCCGTCGGCGTTGCCGTCGGCGCGGTGCTGGCCGGCGCCGTCGGGCTGTCGGTGTTCAACCCCATGGCGGGAGCGAGCGCGGCCACCGAGGCCGCGGGCCCGACCGTCGAGAAGGCCGCGGCCGTCACGAACACCGCGGCGGAGAAGGCCGAGCCGGCGTCGTCCTCGACGATGAGCCTGGCCGAGGCCAAGGCCGAGGGCTGGAAGGTCCCGCCGCGCGCCGTCGAGGCGTCCGAGGTGATCGACCTCGCCAAGGAGCAGGTCGGCATCGAGGAAGAGGGCCCGGGCAAGATGACCAAGTTCCACGAGTGGTGGACGTCGACGCCGCGCGCCGAGGCGGCCGCGAGCAGCGGCGGCTTCTCGGTGGACGCCTACAACGGCGCCGCGTGGTGCGACATGTTCGTGTCGTGGCTCAGCGCGGAGACCGGTGTCAAGGGCATGGGCTGGGACGCCTACACCGTGTCGCACGCCAAGTGGTTCGAGGACCAGGGCCGCTGGGGCCAGAAGGCCAAGCCGGGCGCCATCGTGTTCTTCGACTGGGGCGCCGGTTCGGACGGCTCCATCGGCGACATCGACCACGTCGGCATCGTCGAGAAGGACAACGGCGACGGCACCGTCAGCACCATCGAGGGCAACAGCAACAACGCCGTCGAGGAAAGGGTCCGCGACAAGGGCCAGATCGTGGGCTACGGCTACCCCGAGTACGCCTGATCGACCGGCACCGGCCGATCACGAAGGCGCCCGGCGCTCCGCCGGGCGCCTTCGGCGTTCGCACGGTAATGCGAACCATTGACAGGCTTTGGCCGCGCTTGGACCTCCCTCCGCCGTTCCTGGAAAGGAATCCCTGGCACGCGGAGGAGCGGAGGGAGGCCCATGCGGGTGCGCCCGGATGTCAGTGTGGTGGTGATCGCCTACAACGACGCGCGGCGGCTGCCCCGGGCGGTCGCCTCGACGCTGGCGCAGTCGCTGCGCTCCGTGGAGACGGTGATCGTGGACGACGCGAGCACCGACCGCACCGGGGACGTCGCGGAGCGCCTCGCCGCCGCGCATCCGGGCCGGGTCCGGGCCGTGCGCCTGCCGGTGAACTCCGGGGGGTGCGGCCGTCCCCGCAACACCGGGGTCGAGCGTTCGGACGGCCGGTTCGTCATGTTCCTCGACAGCGACGACCTGCTGGACCGGCACGCGTGCCTCAACCTGGTGTCCGCCGGCGAGGAGACCGGCGCGGACCTGGTCTCGGGCCTGTGCACGAGGGTGTTCCTGAACCGCCCACCGGACGCGAAGAACCGGACGCGCCCCTGGTATCCGTGGCTGTACGAGCGCAGCGCGGTCTACGGTTCGCTCAGCGAGAACCCCGATCTGCTGTACGACACGCTGTCCACGAACAAGGCGTACCGCAGGGAGTTCCTGGACGAGCACGGGCTGCGGTTCGTCGAGCGCCTCCACTACGAGGACCTGCTGTTCACCGCCGAGGCGTACCTGGCGGCCCGGCGCACCGCGCTGATCCCGCACCGGGTCTACAACTGGCTGGTCAAGGACGCCGCGGCGGGTCTGTCGATCTCCAACCGGCGCGCCGAGCTCGCGAACTTCGCGGACCGGCTGGAGATCCACCGCCGCATCGACATGCTGTTCGCGCTCCGCGGCGCCCACGGGCTGAAGCGCGCCAAGGACGTCAAGTTCCTCAACCACGACCTGCTGCTGTACCTGCGGGAGCTGCGGGGGCGCGACCCCGGGCACCGGGCGCGGTTCCTCGACCTGGCGGCGGGCTACGTCGCCGAGCTGGACCCGCGGGCGTTCGAGGACGCCAACCCGATGGCGGCGGCCGCCGCGTACCTGATCCGGGAGGGCGACCACGCGGCGGCGCTGGCCGCGGCCGAGCACCGGCCCGACCACCCCGTGCTGGGCGCGCCGCTGGCGGAGCGGGACGGCCGGATCTACTGGGGCGCGCGCCCGCCGCGCGGGGGGCTCGGGCGGCGCGTGCTGGACGTCACGGGGTTCGGCTTCCACCTGCGGCCGCTGCGGGAGCTGTGCCCGGGGAACACGGTGACGCGGCTGGAGGTCCGGGACGGCTGCGCCCGCATCGCCGGGCACGTCCTGAACCCGCTCGGCCGGGTGCCGCCGGACGCCGACCTGTCGGCGGTGCTGGTGTTCCGGGACCGCCGCGGGCGGGCGCCGGCGGCGCGGGTCGGCGCGGACGTCGAGCACCGCGGCGACCGGCTGGTCTGGCGGGCGGAGTTCGACCCGCGGCGGTGCGTCCGGCCGATCGGCTTCGTCGACCGGCTGTGGGACGTGCGGCTGCGCGTCACGGTGAACGGCGAGACGATGGTCACCCGCCCGGGGAGCGGCACCGGTTCGCCCCCGCTGAACGACGTGGACCTTCCGGTGCGGCCGCGGCTGACCCGCCTCGCCGGGGACGTCCTGCGCTCGCACGTGACCGCGGCCGGGCACCTGTCGTTCGTCCTGGACGGGCGCGGCCGCGGCGCGCGGTTCGCGGGGGCGGTCGTGCGGGGCGCGGCGGGGACCCCGGCGGGTCGGAACTCGTGGCGGCGCGCGCGGCGGCTGCACCGGTCGGCGCGCCGGGCGCTGACGTCGCGGCGGACGAAGACGGCGGTGTTCAACCGGGTCCTGACGCGGCTTCCGGTGCGGCCCGGGCTGGCGGTGTTCGAGAGCCACCTCGGCCGGTCCTACTCCGACAACCCCAAGTACATCTACCGTGAGCTGCGCCGGTCCGGACTCGCGGTGGACGCGGTGTGGTCCTACCGGTCCTCGCCGAAGGGGTTCCCGCCCGACGCGCGGCTCGTCCGGCGCGGCTCGTGGGCCTACTACCGGGCGCTCGCGCGGGCGCGGTTCTGGGTCGACAACCAGGGCTTCCCGGACGGCCTGCGCAAGCGGCCCGAAACCACCTACATCCAGACGTGGCACGGTTCGGCGGTCAAGCTGATGGGCCTCGACCAGCCGCGGCTCAAGGGCGGTCCCGCGGGCGGCCGGCACCGGCTCCGCCGGATGGTGGAGCGCTACGACTGCTTCCTGGTGCGGTCGGAGCACGACGTCCGCACCCTGTGCCCGGCCCTGGGCGTGCGCGCGGAGGCGCTGCCCGCCGGGTATCCCCGCAACGATCCGCTGGTCCGCGGCGCGGACGCCGATCCGGAGACGGCCGCCGAGGTCGCCGGGCTGCGCAGAGAGCTCGGGCTGGAGGGGGACCGGCGCCGGGTGCTGCTGTACGCGCCGACGTTCGCGACCGGCCCCCGCGGACGCCCGGTCCGGACGCTGGAGCCGCCGATCGACCCGGACGTGTTCGCCCGGGAGCTGGGGGAGCAGTTCGTGCTGCTGCTCCGGCCCCACTACCTGTGCCGGGCGGGCCTCCCGCCGTCCGCGCGCGCGTACATGCGGGACGTCGGCGACGTGCCGGACGTCACCCCGCTGCTGCTGCTCGCGGACGCGCTGATCACCGACCGCTCGTCGATCATGTTCGACTACGCGCTGCTGGACCGCCCGATCGTGCTGCACCTGCCGGACGTCCCGCCCGGTCAGGGGGGCGACCCCGGCGGCGGGTACGTCGACCTCGAGCGGGACGCGCCCGGGCCGATCGCCCGGACGGCGGACGAACTCGTCGCCGCGCTCGCGGACCTGGACGCGGCGGAGGCGGTGCACGCGCCCCGCCGCCGGGCGTTCGCCGCGCGGTTCGGCGAGCACGACCGCGGCACGGCGGCGCGCACGGTCGTGGAACGCTACTTCGCCGATCGGGGGCGGGCATGCTGACGGGCAGGGAGACCGGCGGGGGCGCCGCCGGGCGGGACGTCTTCGTCGTCTGCAACAGCGCCGACGGCGTCGGGGGCGTCCAGCGGTGGGCCCACCACACGGCGCGGCTGTTCGCGGAGCGCGGCGACCGCGTCACGCTCGTCGGGATCACCGCCGGTCAGGGGCCCGCCGCGCACGACCCGGCCGGCGCGTACCGGGTGGCGGCGCTGCACGGCCGGTGGCGGCCGCCCGCCCTCGCCCTCCCGCCGCGCTCGCCGCGCGCCCGCCTGGACCCGGCCGCGCGGGGGCGCGACGCGTGGCGCTCGGCCGCGCAGCGGCGCGGCGCCGCGCGGCTCTCCCGGCTGCTCGCCGCGGCCCGCCCGGGCGCCGTCGTGATCGTCGCGCAGGTGTGGGCGATGGAGTGGGTGCGGCTCGCCGACACCTCGGGCCTGCGGGTCGTCGGGATGACGCACGAGTCGTTCGAGGCCACGCGGCGCTCGTCCCGCTACGGCCGGGTCCGGGAGCACTACGCGCACGCGGACCGGCTGCTCGCGCTGACCGCCGAGGACGCCGACGCGTGGGCCCGCGCGGGCATGACCAACGCCGGCCACGTCCCGAACCCGCTGCACGTCGAGCCGACGGTGTACCCGACGCTCGACCTGCCGGCCGTCGCCTGCGTCGGGCGGCTGTCGGACGAGAAGGGCGTCGACCTGCTGCTGGAGGCGTGGGCGCGGGCCAGGGAGCGGCGCCCGGGCTGGCGGCTGCACGTCTACGGCACCGGACCGGACGAGGAGGCGCTGCGGCGCCGCGCCGCCGAGGCGGGCCTCGCGGACACCGTGGAGTTCCGCGGCGTCGTCGCCGACGTCGAGGACGCCCTGGTGGAGGTGTCGGTGTTCGCGCTGCCGTCGCGGGCCGAGGGGTTCCCGATGTCGGTACTGGAGGCCATGGCGTACGGGCTGCCCACGGTGGCGTTCGACTGCGCGCCCGGCGTCCGCGCCCTGCTCGGGGAGGCGCCGCCCGGGGACGGGGCGCCCGGGCACGGGGCGTCCGGGCTGCTGGTCCCGCCGGGCGACACGGCGGCGTTCGCCGAGGCGCTCGGCCGGCTCATGGACGACCCCGACCTGTGCCGCGAGCTGGGGGCGAACGCGCGCGCGTCCGTCCGGCGGTTCCGGCCGGAGGCGGTGCTGGCGCACTGGGACCGGCTGTTCGACCTGCTGCACCGCGACCTCCCGGCGGTCCCGGCGGGGGACCGCGCGCCGACCGGACGGACGGCCCCGGCGCGGGACCGTGCGGAGCGGAGGCGCGCGCGGCGCGGGCGCCTCGCGCGCGAGGCCGCCCGCGGGGCGGCGCGACCCGCGGCCCCCGCGGCCCGGCCCGCCGCCGCCGGGCGGGACGCCGCACCCGCCCTGGAGGGCGATTCTTTCTAACAACTGTTTGGTAGAGTGCGCCACGTGAACGAGAACGAGTCCCCCGAGGACCGGGCGTTCCGGGCCGAGGTCCGCGACTGGCTCGAGTCCAACCTGGCCGGCGAGTTCGCGCACGCCCGCGGGCTCGGCGGCCCGGGCCGCGAGCACGAGGCGCACGAGGAGCGGCTGGCCTGGGAGCGGCACATGGCCGCCGCCGGCTGGACCTGCGTGGGCTGGCCGAAGGAGCACGGCGGCCGCGGCGCGAGCCTCCGGCAGCAGGTGATCTTCCATGAGGAGTACGCGCTCGCCGACGCCCCCGCCCGGGTGAACCACATCGGCGAGAACCTGCTCGGCCCGACGATCATCGCGTTCGGCACCGAGGAGCAGAAGGCCCGCTTCCTGCCCCCGATCGTCGCGGTCGAGGAACTGTGGTGCCAGGGCTACTCCGAGCCCGACGCCGGGTCCGACCTCGCGAACGTCCAGACCCGCGCCGAACTCCGGGACGGAGCCTGGGTCGTGAACGGGCAGAAGGTGTGGACCTCGCTGGCGCTCGAGGCCGACTGGTGCTTCGTCGTCTGCCGCACCGAGCCCGGATCGTCCCGGCACAAGGGCCTGTCCTACCTGCTGGTGCCGATGAAGGCGGACGGCGTCGACATCCGGCCGATCGTGCAGCTCACCGGCACCTCGGAGTTCAACGAGGTCTTCTTCGACGGCGCCCGCACCGACGCCGCCAACATCGTCGGCGCGCCCGGCGACGGCTGGAAGATCGCGATGGCCACCCTCGGCTTCGAGCGCGGCGTCGCCACCCTCGGCCAGCAGGTCGGCTTCCGCCGCGAGTTCGAGGGCGTCCTCGACCTGGCCCGCCGCACCGGCGCGATCGACGACCCGCTGCTGCGCGACCGGCTCGTCCGCTCCCACATGGGCCTGGAGATCATGCGCCTCAACGCCGTGCGGACGATGGCCGGCGTCGCCGCCGGGGCGCCCGGGCCCGAGTCGTCCATCTCCAAGCTCGTCTGGGGCACCTGGCACCGCGAGCTCGGCGAGCTGGCCATGGACGTCCTCGGCGCCGCCGGCCTCGTCGCCGACGGCGAGCCGTACGACCTCAACGACTGGCAGCGGCTGTTCCTGTTCTCCCGCTCCGACACCATCTACGCCGGGTCGAACGAGATCCAGCGCAACATCATCGCCGAGCGCGTGCTCGGGCTCCCGAGAGAGGCCCGCGGATGACCCCGCCCCCCTACGTTCCCGGCCACGACCTGCTGAAGGACCGCGCCGTCGTCATCACCGCGGCCGCCGGGGCCGGGATCGGCGGCGCCACCGCCCGCCGCTGCCTGGAGGAGGGCGCCCGCGTGCTGATCTCGGACGCGCACGAGCGGCGGCTCGCCGCGTCCGAGCAGGAGCTCGCCGCGGAGTTCGGCGCCGACCGCGTCGCGTCCCTGCCCTGCGACGTCACGTCCGAGGACCAGGTCCGCGCCCTGTACGACCTGGCCGTCGAACGCTTCGGGCGCGTCGACGTCGCCGTCAACAACGCGGGCCTCGGCGGTACCGCCGACCTCGTCGACATGCCGGACGAGCAGTGGGACCGCGTCCTCGACATCACCCTCAACGGCACCATGCGCTGCACCCGCGCGGCGCTGCGGATCATGCGCGGGCAGGGCTCGGGCGTGATCGTCAACAACGCGTCGGTGATCGGCTGGCGGGCGCAGCGCGGCCAGTCGCACTACGCCGCCGCCAAGGCCGGGGTCATGGCGCTCACCCGCTGCGCGGCGCTGGAGGCCGCCGACTTCGGCGTCCGGATCAACGCCGTGTCGCCGTCCCTCGCCATGCACCCGCACCTGGTCAAGGTCACCTCGGAGGAACTGCTGGACGAGCTGACGCGCCGGGAGGCGTTCGGCCGCTACGCCGAGCCGTGGGAGGTCGCCAACGTCATCGTCTTCCTCGCCGGCGACTACTCCTCGTACATGACCGGAGAGGTCGTCTCCGTCTCCTCCCAGCACCCGTAGGAAGTGCGCAACCCATGAGTCCACGACGGCGCGACTCCGAGGGCACCGCGGCCGCCCGCGCGGTGCGGCGGGCCGAGCTGCTCGCCACGGCCGCCGAGGTGTTCGCCTCCCAGGGCTACTCCGCGACCACCGTCCGGAAGGTGGCCGACGCCGCCGGGATCCTCGGCGGCAGCCTCTACTACCACTTCGACTCCAAGGAGTCGATGGCCGACGAGATCCTCTCGACCTTCCTGGACGAGATGTGGGCCGGGTACGGGCGGGTCCTCGCGGAGGGCCGCAGCGCCCGCGACACCCTCGAGGGCATCGTCGTGGAGTCGTTCCGCTCGATCCACCGGCACCGCCCCGCCGTCGTGATCTACCAGAACGAGTCCAAGCACCTGGCGACCGGCGAGCGGTTCCGGTACCTGCTCGACTCGCAGCGCCGGTTCGAGGAAATGTGGCTGTCGCTCCTCGACCGGGGCGTCGAGGAGGGCGCGTTCCGCGCCGACCTCGACCGGGCGCTGATCTACCGGTTCATCCGCGACACCGTCTGGGTGGCGGCGAACTGGTACGAGCCCGGCGGGCGGCTGTCCGCCGACGACATCGCCAAGCAGTACCTCGCCATGTTCCTGGAAGGGATCAAGGCGAGCTGACCCGTACCGCCCCCCACCCTTACCCGCCTTTCAGCACCCCCAGCCTCCACGAAGGCCCCACGAAGGAGACACCATGGCCGAGGCGTACATCGTCGAAGCGGTCCGCGCGCCGGTCGGGCGGCGCGGCGGCGGGCTCGCCGGAGCGCACCCCGCCGACCTGGGCGCGCACGCCCTGACGGCGCTGATGGACCGCGCGAAGGTCGACCCGGCCGCCGTCGAGGACGTGGTGTTCGGCTGCGTGGACACCGTCGGCCCGCAGGCCGGGGACATCGCCCGCACCTGCTGGCTGGCCGCCGGGCTGCCCGAGGAGGTCCCCGGCGTCACGGTCGACCGCCAGTGCGGCTCCTCGCAGCAGGCCGTGCACTTCGCCGCCCAGGCCGTCCTGTCCGGGACGTCCGACCTGGTGGTCGCGGGCGGCGTGCAGAGCATGTCGCAGATCCCGATCTCCTACGCGATGATCGCCGGCGAGCAGCTCGGCTTCACGCAGGGCCCGTTCGTCGGGTCCAAGGGCTGGGTCCGGCGCTACGGCGACGGCGAGGTGTCGCAGTTCAACGGCGCCGAGATGATCGCCCGCGACTGGGACCTGTCCCGCGAGGACATGGAGAGGTTCGCCTACGAGTCGCACCAGCGGGCCATCCGCGCCATCGACGAGGGCCGCTTCGCGCGCGAGATCGCCCCGTTCGAGGGCGTCGAGCACGACGAGGGGCCGCGCCGCGACACGTCCCTGGAGAAGATGGCGGGGCTGAAGACGCTGGTGGACGGCGGCCGCCTCACCGCCGCCGTCTCGTCGCAGATCTCCGACAACTCCGCGGCCCTGCTGATCGCCTCCGAGCAGGCCGTCAAGGACCACGGCCTCACCCCCCGCGCCCGCATCCACCACCTCTCCGCGCGCGGCGAGGACCCGATCCGGATGCTGTCGGCGCCGATCCCCGCGACGGCGTACGCGCTGAAGAAGACGGGCATGACGATCGGCGACATCGACGCCGTCGAGATCAACGAGGCGTTCGCGTCGGTCGTCCTGGCGTGGCTGAAGGAGACCGGCGCCGACCCGGCGATCGTCAACCCCAACGGCGGCGCCATCGCGCTCGGCCACCCGCTCGGCGCGACCGGCGCCCGGCTGATGACGACGCTGCTGCACGAGCTGGAGCGCACCGGCGGCCGCTACGGCCTGCAGACGATGTGCGAGGGCGGCGGGCAGGCCAACGTCACCATCATCGAACGCCTCTGACGGACGGCGCCCGCGGGGCGGCCGTCCCGGGCCGCCCCCGTGCGCCGCGGTCGCCGCGGCGGTTCGGCATAATCCCCTATGAAATATATGAAAGGGGTGCGGCCGATGATCGACGTCGCGGGATGGGCGCCGGAGGCGCGGGAGACGACCGAGGTCATCGGCGCGGCGCCCGCGGCGGCGCTGGCCGGGGTGCTGGACGCCCCGCCGCCGGGGGAGGAGCTGCCGCCGCTGTGGCAGTGGCTGCACTTCCTCGAACGGCCGGCGCAGCGCGAGCTCGGCGCCGACGGGCACCCCCGGGACGGGCGGTTCCTCCCGCCGATCCCCGACCGGCGGCGCATGTTCGCCGGGGGAAGGTTCCGCGCCGCCGAACCCCTCCGCGTCGGCGACACCGTCACCCGGCGGGACGAACTGGCCGCGACGGCGGTCAAGGCGGGACGCACCGGCGAGCTGCTGTTCGTCACCGTGCGGCACACGTTCCTGCGGGACGGCGCCGAGATCGCGGTCGAGGAGCAGGACCTCGTCTACCGCAGCGGCGACGCTGCCGCGCCCCCGGCGGAACCCCCGGCCGGGCCGTCGTTCGAGCCCCCGGCCGTCGCGGCGCCCTGGACGCTGCCGATGGCGGCCGACCCCGTGCTGCTGTTCCGGTTCAGCGCCCTCACCTACAACGCCCACCGCATCCACTACGACGAGCGGTACGCCACCGCCGTCGAGGGCCACGCCGGACTCGTCGTCCACGGCCCGCTGCTGGCGATCCTGTGCCTGGAGCTGCCGCGCCGGGCGGGCGTGCGGGTGCGCGAGCTGGCGTTCCGCGCCCGCAGGCCGGTCTTCGCGGGGCAGCCGTTCGCGGCGGCCGGGGGCCCGGACGGAACGCTGTCGATCGAGGCGCCGGGCGGCGTCACCGCGATGACCGCGACGTTCTCCTGAGCGTCCGCCCGCCCGTACGCCCCTGCCCGGGGCCGGCGTCCGGTCCGGGCCGCCGGGTCAGATGCGGTGCCGGTCCACGAGCTGCTTGACGATCACGTTCCGCTGGATCTCGTTCGTCCCCTCGCCGACGATCATCAGCGGCGCGTCCCGGAAGTAGCGCTCGACGTCGAACTCGGTGGAGTAGCCGGCCGCGCCGTGGATGCGGACGGCGTTCAGCGCGATCCGCATCGCCGCCTCCGACGCGTACAGCTTCGCCATGCCCGCCTCCATGTCGCAGCGCTCGCCCGCGTCGAGCCGGGCCGCCGCGTCGAGCGTCAGCAGGCGGGCGGCGCGCAGCTCGGTGGCCATGTCGGCGAGGAGGTTGCCGACCGACTGGTGCTCCCAGATCGGCTTGCCGAACGACTCGCGTTCCTGGGCGTACCGCAGCGAGTCCTCGAGGGCGGCCCGGCCCACGCCCAGCGCGCGCGCCGCCACCTGGATGCGTCCGACCTCGAGCCCGCGCATCATCTGCGCGAAACCGCGCCCCTCCTCGCCGCCGAGCACCGCGTCGAGCGGCGCCTCGTACCCGTCGAACGCCAGCTCGCAGCTCTCCACGCCCTTGTAGCCGAGCTTGGGCAGGTCGCGCGACGCGGTCAGCCCGGGGCCGTGCCCGACCAGCAGGATGCTCATCCCGCGGTGCCGGGGCGTCGCGTCCGGGTCGGTCTTGCACAGCAGCGCGATGAGCCCGGACCGGCGCGCGTTGGTGATCCACATCTTGGCGCCGTCGACCACGTACCGGTCGCCGTCGCGGCGCGCGACCGTGGTCATGGCCTGCAGGTCGGAGCCGCCGGACGGCTCGGTCAGCGCCATCGTGGCCCGCAGCTCGCCCGTCGCCATCCGCGGCAGGTAGCGGGCCTTCTGCTCCTCGGTGCCGAACACCGACAGCAGGTGCGAGACGACCGTGTGCCCGCCGAACGCCCCGGCGAGCGTCATCCAGCCGCGGGCGAGCTCCTCGGTGACCAGCGCGTAGCACGCCTTCGACACCTTCGCCTCGCCGTACGGCTCGGGCACGGCGAGGCCGAAAACGCCCAGCTCCTTCATCCGCTCGATGAGCCGCTCCGGGTAGGCGTTCGCGTGCTCCAGCCCGCGCGCCGCCGGGCGGACCTCCCGGTCGACGAAGTCCGCGACGACCTCCACGATGGCGCGTTCCTCCGCGCTGAGCTCGAACACCGCCGCGTCTCCTTCGCCTCGCCGATCCGAGAATGCAGTTTCATATATTTGATAGGCGACTGCCTGGCTGTCAACGCGGGTCGTCCATAATGTGAGCTCCCGACACCCGTCCCGGAGGCGATGACCGTGCCCATCCCCGGCGAGAGCCGCGCCGGCGGCGCCCCGCCCGGCTCGCCGCCCGGCGGCTCGCTCGGCGGGCGCCGCCAGCTCAGCGACGAGGTCGCCGCGTACGTCCGCGAGCTGATCATGTCCGGGCGGGTGCGGCACGGGGAGTTCCTCCGCCTCGAGCGGGTCGCCGACGACCTCGGGATCAGCGTCACGCCCGTCCGCGAGGCGCTGCTGTCGCTGCGCGGCGAGGGCTTCGTGACGCTGGTGCCGCGCCGCGGGTTCATGCCCGCGCCGCTGTCGCGGCGGGACGTCCAGGACCTCTTCGAGGCGCAGGCGTACTTCGCCGGTGAGCTGGCCGCCCGCGCCGCCGAGAAGATCACCGAGGAGGAGCTGGCCGAGCTCGCGCGCACGCAGGAGCTGCTGGAGGACGCGTCCCGGACGCGCGACGCCGAGGGCATCGAGCGGGCGAACCACCGGTTCCACCGGACGGTCAACCTGTGCGCGGACTCGCCGAAGACGGCCTGGCTGCTGCAGCTCGTGGTGCGGTACGCGCCCCGCCGGTTCTTCTCCAGCATCGACGGCTGGAGCCAGGCGTCGGTGGACGACCACCACCTCGTCCTCGCCGCGCTGCGGGCGGGCGACGCCGACGCGGCCCGGCAGGCGATGCGCGCCCACATCCGGCACGCCGGGACGCTGCTGGTCGTGCATCTGGAGGGGCGGGGGTTCTGGGACGACGGCGGCGCCGGCTGAGGCCGGCCCGGGAGGTCTTCCTTTCCGTCGTCGGCGCCAATATCGTATAAAAAATTGCCGACGTGGAGGTGAGGATGGCGGACCGGCTTCGGCAGACCCACGGGCTGTCGGACGAGCAGCGGGAGATCCTCGCGACCGTGCGGGCGTTCGTCGACAAGGAGATCCTCCCCGTCGCGACCGCCCTCGAGCACGCCGACGAGTACCCGCAGGCGATCGTGGACGGCATGCGCGACCTCGGGCTGTTCGGCCTGACGATCGCCGAGGAGCACGGCGGGCTCGGGCAGTCCCTGCTGACCTACGCCCTCGTCGTCGAGGAGCTCGCGCGCGGCTGGATGAGCGTGTCGGGCGTCATCAACACCCACTTCATCGTGGCCTGGATGATCGACCGGCACGGCACCCCCGAGCAGCGGGCGCACTACCTGCCGAAGATGGCCGCCGGCGAGATCCGGGGCGCCTTCTCCATGTCCGAGCCCGACTGCGGCTCCGACGTCTCCGCGATCCGGTCCCGCGCCGTCCCCGACGGCGACCACCACGTCATCGACGGCCAGAAGATGTGGGTCACCAACGGCGCGTCCGCGAACCTCGTCGCCACCCTCGTCAAGACCGACCCGGACGCGGGGCACCGCGGCATGACGACGTTCCTCGTCGACAAGACGCCCGGGTTCGGGGAGGTCGCGCCCGGCCTGACGATCCCGCGCAAGATCGAGAAGATGGGCTACAAGGGCGTCGACACCACCGAGATGGTGTTCGACGCGCACCGCGTCCCGTCGTCCCGGATCCTCGGGGGCGAGCCCGGCCGCGGCTTCTACCAGATGATGGACGGCGTCGAGGTCGGCCGCGTGAACGTCGCGGCCCGCGGCTGCGGCGTCGCGATGCGCGCCTACGAGCTGGCCCGCGACTACGCGCGGCGCCGCGAGGCGTTCGGCCGCCCGATCGCCGAGCACCAGGCCGTCCTGTTCCGGCTCGCGGAGATGGCCACCAAGGTCGAGGCCGCCCACCAGATGGTGGTGATGGCGGCGCGGCGCAAGGACTCGGGCGAGCGCAACGACCTCGAGGCCGGGATGGCGAAGTACCTCGCGGGCGAGTACTGCAAGGAGGTCGTGGAGGCGTCCTTCCGGATCCACGGCGGCTACGCGTACTCGAAGGAGTTCGAGATCGAGCGGCTGTACCGGGAGGCGCCCATGCTCCTCATCGGCGAGGGCACCGCCGACATCCAGAAGATGATCATCGGTCGCCGGCTGCTGGAGGACTGAGCGGGTGCTGCCTCTCGAGGGGATCACCGTCGTCGCGCTGGAGCAGGCCGTCGCGGCGCCGTTCGCGTCCCGGCAGCTCGCCGACCTCGGCGCCCGCGTCGTCAAGGTCGAGAAGGTGGACGGCGGCGACTTCGCCCGCGCCTACGACGCCGGCGTGCGCGGCGGGCTCGGCACCCACTTCGCCTGGCTGAACCGCTCGAAGGAGTCGGTGGCGGTCGACCTCAAGACCGACGAGGGCCGCGCGATCCTGGACGACCTGATCGCGGGCGCCGACGTGTTCCTGCAGAACCTCGCGCCCGGTGCCGCCGACCGCCTCGGGTTCGGCGCCGCGCGGCTGCGGGAGCGCGACCCCCGGCTCATCGTCGTCGACATGTCCGGGTACGGGGCGAGCGGGCCCTACCGGGACAAGCGCGCCTACGACATGCTCGTCCAGGCCGAGGCCGGGCTGATCTCGGTCACCGGCACCCCGGAGACGCCGGTGAAGGCGGGCACCCCCGTCTCCGACATCGCCGCGGGCATGTACGCGTTCTCGGACATGCGGGACCGCGTGAGCCATTGACCTGCAGCGGAGCCTTGGCGGCGTTCACTCTGCCACCGCCCGTTCCGTCGCTGTTCCGCCGGAACGATGATCTTGGACCGAACGGAGCCGGAACAGCGATCGGTCGATGGCGTTGCGAGCCGCCTCGTACGCCTCCTCGGTCGTGTGCCCGTACACCCGAATCGTGATCGGTACCCGCCGCTGGTTCTGGCGAGAGTGGCCGAGGAAATCCATCACCGCGCCGAGCTGAATCCCGGCGTCCTGCAACGTGGTCGAGTAGAAGTGCCGCAGCGCGTGCTCGCCGTCGCCCTTCCCCGGTGCCTGGTAGTGCCGCGTCACCCCGCCGCGCGGTCCCGGCTTGGGGTCAGGAATGACCCCTGCGGCGGCCAGTGCGGGTAGCCACACCGTTCGCTCGTACGACCGGGAACGGATGTGTTGGTCATGGGTGCGAGGGTGATCACCCTGCCAACGGAACAGGAGTCGGCACACGTGCTCGCCAGCCACTTCCCCGTTCTCCCGCATCCACGGAAGCCCGTACGGCCGCGGTGGGTACTCGTCGATGTGTGCCTGTACGAGACGCGCCACCCCGGACGGCAACGGCACCGAACGTTCCCGGCCACCCTTGGGCGCCTTGAACACCCACTCGCGCCCCACCTGCACGACCTGGCGGACGATCCGCACCCGGCCCGCCTCGAGATCGAAGTCTTCGAGGGCGACGGCGAGCGCTTCGGACTCCCGCAGCCCGCACCCGGCCTCGAGCGCGGGGATCGCCCGATACGGTTCCGCCGTCCCCTGAATCACTGCCCAAGCACGATCCGCCGACCACACCTCGCGCTCGTCGACGCCGTTCTCGTCGCGCGGGCGAGGCTTGGCGATGATCGGGGATTTGGCGGGGTTGTCGCGCCGGAGACCGTCCGCGACGGCGAGCGAGAAGATCCCTCGCAGGATGAAAAGGGCTTGTTCCTGGACGGACACACCGTGCGTGCGAGACAGGGCCAAGAGCCATTCGGCGACCTCGGAAGGCTTCACCGACCGAACCTGACGGTGGCCGAACGTCGGCTCAATGTGGAGCCGGAATGCCCGCTCGTACTTGATGCGGGACGCGCCTCCCACATCTCGCAACCGCAGCCACTTGTTGCCGAGAGCGCCGAACAACTCTTTACCGGCGGCCGGGTCGATGTACTCGCCCCGGGCGATGTCTTCTTCCTGCTTACGGGCGTACTTAGCCGCCGCATCCTGGATGCGGAATGCCTTGGTCTGCTCTCGTCCGTCCGGTCCGATCCAGCAGGCGAGCCACCTCTTGGAGCTCTTGGAGCCACCACGGTCCGGGTGCCGGTTGGTCTTCACCTTGACGCGACGCCGGCCGGTGGGGTCGGCCGCATCCTTCACCGAGGTGTGCCAGAGATCCCTAACGCGCGCCATCGTCGTTGCCCTCCGGTCGGCGTCCCCGGAAAACCTCAGTGATTCGGGAACGCTGCTCAACCTCTTCCTCGGTCATCTCCGGCGGTTGCCACTCCTTGTCGGGCACCTCACTGAAGAACAGTCGGGCGTTGGTGCTCTGCAGAGGGTGGCGCCCTCGCACCCACTCCCGTACGAAGCCGGTGGGCGTGGCTCGCTCGGGGGTGAAGTGATACCACTTCCCATCCTCGAGAGGGATCAGGAGATGAATCGGAGCAACGTCAAGGACGTAGGCCAGCGCCAAGAGCTCTTCGACGGTCACCGACCGGCGCCGACCACTCTCGAAGTTGGCAACGATCGACCGGTTCCACTTGATGCCCTCACGAGCCAGTTCGTCTGCAAGCTGGCTCGCCGACATCTTCCGCCGCAGGCGAACGTCCTTCACTCGTTCGGCGATCACCTTCGCCGGGTGTGCGGCCTTAAGGGGATGGCCCGGCTCCAACTCCTCATCCTGTGTCATGAGAGCACACGCTAGTGCTTTCGGGTGGACACAGTCAACGGCTATCACTACAGTGATGACGGAAGTGCTCTCAAAGCACACCGACATCTCATGGAGACACACAGCCATGAACGAAAAGCACCTGTCCGTTGCTGACCTCGCAGAACGTGAGGGCGTCGCCATCGACACCGTGTACGGCTGGAACCGCCGGGGCGAGGGGCCGCGGTACATGAAGATCGGTCGCTCGTGCCGGTACCGGATCGAGGACGTTCTCAAGTGGGAGGAAACCCGCCTGGTCGACAAGGAACCCACCGGTGAGGCCGCCTGATGTCCCCTGACAAGCCGAACGGCGCGCCCCCCGCCAAGGAAACGCGCCGCGTCGACAGTCCAGTCACCCCGATGGTACAGGCCACCATCGACGACGTCCCGACCGTCCGCGCGTCCGCATACAGCCCGGACGGATCTCGCCGCCTGTGGGCTCTCGCGTACCGCTGCACCTGCGGACACGTCCACATGGGTCGTGCCCGCTCGTACGGATCTCTCGGCGGTGAGCGCCGCGCCCGGTGCGGCCGGCGCGTGTTCATCCGCGTTGTCCGCACCTACCCCGCGGAGGCGGCGTGAACGGTCTCGACCAATCCCTGATCGCCGACGTCGACGCCGAGCGCGCCGTCCTCGGCGCGTGCATGAACTCGTCGACGGTCACGCTCGAGGTCGCCGAGATCCTCGCCGAGCCTGACGACTTCATCCGCCCGGCGCACCGCGCCATGTTCTGGGCGCTCGTCGAACTGGCGACCACGGACAAGCCCACCGACCCCATCAGTCTGCGTGACCACCTGCAGGCGTCTGGGCGGCTCGCCGAGGCCGGCGGCGCCCGCTACCTCCTCGAGGTGAACGAGTCCCTGGTGTCTGTGCACCAAGCGACGCACCACGCCGGGATCGTTGCCCAGCTCGCCGAACGGCGCCGCGCCGTCCAGGCAGCGCGCGTCCTCCTGCAGAAACTCGAGAACCCGGAACGGGAAACTGGGGACGCACTCGAGGAGTTTGCCGCTGACGTTGCACGCGCCCGCCATCCCAACGCGCGCACCGGTGGCCGCATCCGGCTGACCCCGGCGTCGCAGATCGAACCGCGGCCGGTCGTGTGGGCATGGGAGGACGACGGCCACGGGCGTATCCCCGCGGGCTCGCTCGTCAGTGCCGCCGGGCGGGAAGGGACCGGCAAGTCGTCCTTCGGCATCTGGCTCGCCTCCGAGATCACGCGCGGGTCCTTGCCCGGGACGCTGTACGGACAGCCCCGGCAAGTCGTCTACGTCGCCGTCGAGGATTCGTGGTCACACACTCTCGTCCCGCGGCTCATCGCGGCCGGCGCTGACCTTGACCGGGTGTACCGGGCGGAGGCGGTGGTGGACGAAGACGAGACGTCGACGCTCAGCCTCCCGCACGACCTCGCCGAGTTGGAGACGGTCATCACCAAGCACGGGGTCGGCCTCATCGTTCTGGACCCGCTGATGTCCACCATCGGCGGAACGATCGACACCCACCGAGAGCGGGACGTCCGCAAGGCGCTGGACCCACTCGCCCGGCTCGCTGACCGCACCGGCGCCGTCGTCCTCGGCATCGCCCACTTCAACAAAGGGTCCGGAACGGACGCTTCCTCGCTCATCACCGGGTCAGGGGCGTTCAAGAACGTCCCGCGCGCCATCTTCGGATTCGCCGCCGACCCCGACGACGGAACCCGAGTAATGACGCAGACCAAGAACTCGCTCGGCATTGGGGACCTGCCGTCGCTGGAGTACCGCATCGTCTCGGCGAAGGTTGAGACCGCCGACGGTACCGCGGAGGTTGGGCGGTTCGTGTTCGACGGACACAGCGAACGCAGCGTGGCCCAGATTCTCGGGGACCGCACTGACCCGGATGAGCGCAGCGAGCGCGATGAGGCCGCCGCATGGCTTAGCGACTACATCACCTCACAGGGCGAGGTCGCCGCCAACGACGTGATGAAGGCGGGCATGGCGGCCGGGTTCTCCAAGGACACGCTTAAGCGCGCCAAGGGCAGGGCCGGTGTCGAGTCGCGCAAGGCGAGCTTCGGCTCCGGGTGGGTGTGGGCAATGGCACGCAGCGAAGGGAGCACGAAGGGAGCGAAGGGAGCATGACTCTGTACCCCTGCACTCTTCGCTCCCTTGGCGCTCCCTTGGGCGGCGCGACCGTGTCTCGGACGCAGTCAGGCACGGTCCGACACAGTCCCCAGGGCAGCCCGTGAACGACCTCGACGATGCGATGCGGCGGGCGGTGGACGAGCGTCTGCAGGCCCGCCTCGCCGAGAACCGAGAGCGCCGCAGCAACCGCCGCCGGCGCCTCGCCGAACTGTCCGAACGGCGCCGACACGGCCTCGCCGCACGGCACGACACCAAGCTCGCACGCCACCAGGAGAACGACATGACCAGCGCCGCCGAATTGCGAGCCGCTCTGAACGATGCCCTCGGACCAGCCACCCGCTTCTGCCGCTTCTGCCGGATCAACCTCATGCCAGACACACCGGGCGGCTCCCGCGACTGGCAGCGGTACATGCTCAACGACAATGTGTGGGCGGCAGCCGGGATGGAATATGACGGCGGCTGGCTTTGCATCGACTGCGTGGAAAAGCGGCTCGGTCGCCCGCTCACCGGACAGGACTTCGCTGCGGTGCCGCTGAACGACCCGGGCCGCGACGACGACACACCCAAACTTGCCGACCTCAAGAGGGCCGCGCAGACGTACTGGCTCGCTATCCGTACCGACGGGGGGAGCCTCTGATGCGCGTCCTCGCCGCCCCACCGCATAACCCCCGCCGTGACGACGGGTTCACCTACACCATCCCCGGCGAGCTCCTCTACCGGCCGTTCGCGTGCGACTCCGACCAGGACGGCCAGTGCGGATACGGACGCGCATGGGTCGGCATCACCAGCCGCAAAGGCACCACCGCCGCGCAGATCGCAGAGCACGACATCACCGTCGAGGAGTACGCCGGCCTCATCGCCGCGCACTTCACCGAGGTATGGGGATGGGACCCGCTCGACGGCCGCCACGAAGCCGCGATCCTCGCGGAGATCGCCCTCGAGTTCCCGCTCGGTGCCCTGATCACCATCGCCGTGCAGGGCGACCACGACGCCATCACCCAACTGGAGATGTGACCGTGCCCCGCCGCGACGCAGCCGCCAAAGCCGCCCACCTCCTCGCCACGGGCGCTGTCACCGTCGTGTTCTGCCACGGCGACCACGTCCACATCACCGTGCAAGGCCGCACCGGCACCCGCTACTGCGGACACGACCCGCACCGCGGATGGTGGTGCTCATGCCCCGCCGGCACCGGCCAGTGCTCCCACATCCGCGCCGCGATGCTCATCACCTCCCGGCGCCCGCCCCACAAGCGCCGCCCCTGGGCCCGCGGCATCCCCGGAAAGCGGTAACCGCGTGACCGATCCCCGCATCTCCGCCCGCACCGTCGCCGTCCTGGTCGCCGCGGTCAACCTCCGCCGCGTCTACCGCCTCCATGCCCACGACGACCGGGTCCGCGACGACCTCGCTGTCCTCGCCCGCATCGCCTACGAATGGCACCACCTCAACAACGATGTCGACGAAGTGGCCATTGATCAGCCGCCCCCGCCACCGTGGGAACTGACACCCACTGAGGCGGCGAACCTTCTCGGAGTCTCGCCCTGGTCGATCCGCTGGGCACTGCGAGAGGGGCACCTCGAGGGCGTCAAGAAGGGTTGGCAGTGGTCCATCAGCATCCGGGCCCTCGCCGACTACCAGAACCGCCCGACAGGGAGAACCCGGCATGACCGACCCCCGCCACGCCACGGCACCGCGGCGTAAGACCAGCCACACCGAGGGCGCCCTCACCGTCAACCTTCCCGGCCTGGTTGCCGTCACCCTCGACGCCAGCACCCGCACCATCACCGTTGACCAGGCGCCCGCCGCCGGCGACACGCCCCGCCACATGACCGACGACATGCGCGGCTGGAAGGTCACCGACCGGCGCCCCAAGAAGACCCGCGCCTGAGAGGGAAGCATCGTGGCTAACGACTACGCCGAGAACGCCGCCGCCATCAAGGAAGCGCATGACCGCAAGCTGCAGCGCATCCGCGACCGGTACGACCGCAAGGAGATCACCGCCGAACTCCGGGACACGCTCATCTCCCGGAACGTCGTCGCCACCCGCGCGCACCTCGCGCAGCTCCGGGAAGCCGAACAGGCCGAACGCGCCACCCGCCGGCGCACCCTCGAGCGGCGCCTGTTCGCCCCCACCGGCACCGACGGCACCGACCCTGCAACGCGCTCTGCAGCGTTCCGTCAGGCACGCAAGGAAGCCGCAGCCCTCGACGACGAAGGCGCGATTGCCGAGCAGCTCCGAGCAGCCGTACGCGCCGACGACAAGCTCATGGCCAAAGCCCTGTTCGAGCGCGCCCACGACATCACCCAGGTGACGCAGGGCACCAGCCTCAACAGGGTCGTCGCCGCTTACCTCAACGAAGTCGAACCCGAGAAGGTCGACGACTACCGGGAACTGCACGAGATGGCCACCGAGGAACGGTCACTCGGAGGACGGTTCGCCCGCGAGTCGACCTACCTCATGCCGACCCCCCGCGAGGTCGAGCGGTACCAGGATCACAGGCTCAACCAGCTTGCCGACGATCCAAGGTTCGCTGACGTCAAGTAGGAGCAACACGCAGCGTGCGACCCCACACCACGCCGCCGCCCGCGCCGCCCGCCACGGCCCCGCCGCACCGCGGCCGGCGACCGGTCGACCGGTCGACACCCCAACCGCCGTCACACAGCGTCACGAACGCGCATCGTCGCAGGTCACCGCACATGCGCACCGCATTTCCGCAGGTCAGGGGGTGGGGAGGTTGCCGTCCCCCCGGGTCCTCTCGCACCGGCCCCGTATAGCGGCTGCCCCTGGCTGACCTCTGAAACGATCGAGGTGCCCGATATGTCTGATTCTTCGTCACTGAGCGTGCCCGCCGATGTGGGGCCGTCCGGGCGCCGTCTGTGGGATTCGGTGCTGTCGGTGTACGAGCTCGACGAGCATGAGTTGGCGCTGTTCCGGGAGATGGTGCGGACGGTCGATCTCCTCGACGACCTCGACGCCCAGGTCCGCGCGGACGGGCTCATGGTGCGAGGGCCCGGCCTGACGCCGCGGGTGCATCCGGCGGTCGCCGAGGCGCGGCATGCGCGGATCGCGCTCGCTCGTCTCGCCGCGGCGCTGCGGTTGCCGACGGGTGAGGAGGGCGACGAGCAGAAGGGCGCGCGTCAGCGGCGCGTTGGGGTGCGTGGGGTGTACGGCGTGCGGGGTGTGGTGTGAGGCGCCGGCGGCTTGAGACGGTGTTGCCGCCGTTCCATCGGACGGTGGAGGAGTGGCGGGCGATGCGGGCGCCGGCGTTCATGTGGGATGACGCAGTGGCGTTGCAGGTGGCGCGGTCGGTGTTCCGGCCGGGGGCGCGGTTGGACGGCCCGGAGTGGGACCGGTGCCGGTCGCGGGTGGAGCGGTTGACGGTGTGGCGGTTCCGGCGGGATGTGGCGGGCGAGGTGCTGTCTCAGCGCGGCCAGTTGTCGGAGGTGGAGCGGGACCGGCTCGAGCGGTGCCCGCCGTTCAGGGCGCCGCGGATGGCGCCTGAGTCGTGGCGTGCCGGCGTGTCGGTCGCGCTCGTCGCTGCGGGGCGGGGGCCGCGGTGAGGCGCCGTGTCCGGCCGGGGTATCGGCTCGAGCGGGCGGCCGGTCTGGTCGCGGTCGCCGGGTACGGGCTGCTGCTCGACCCGGACCGTGCGGGGCGTCTGGCGCTTGCTGAGCTCGAGCGGATCGCCGAGGAACTCGGGTTGGTGTCGCCGGCGGGTGCGCGGGACAGTGACCGGCCGGTGCAGTGGCTTGACGCGTGGGCGAGCGAGGCGGGGGTGTGGCACGAGTCGGGGACGTGCCCGCGGGACCGTGAGG
This sequence comes from Actinomadura sp. WAC 06369, assembly GCF_003947565.1. Taxonomy (NCBI): domain Bacteria; kingdom Bacillati; phylum Actinomycetota; class Actinomycetes; order Streptosporangiales; family Thermomonosporaceae; genus Actinomadura; species Actinomadura sp. WAC 06369. The sequence goes on from NZ_QHJN01000006.1 coordinate 81,370, forward strand.
GGCATTGGGCGTGCCACTGCTGAAGGGTGAGACCGGGGCCCGGGGGACGCGCGCCTTCAATCACCCGGGCCCCGGGGTCTAGGAGGGCAGCAGCGTCGCCGCGACGTCCTCGGGCGTTGTGGGGCCCATGACGGTGTACTCGAGGCCGGTCGCGAGCGTGACGAGCCAGTAGCCCGGACGGTCGTCGGCGTAGAACGTGGCGATGCGGTCGCCGTTGGCGTCCCACATGACGTGGGTGCCGTCGGGGGTGGACAGCAGCATCGGCGCTTTCCCGGTCACCGGTCGTCCCCTTCCGGGGACGGCGACGCGGGGGGACCTGGCACATGGCCGGGTGCGTCACCGTCCCCGCTCCCCCCGACCCCGTCGAACACGGGGCGGCGCGAGGGCTCCCAAACGGCGGGAGCCAGAGCCAGCAGGAGCGTGTACGCCTCTTGGACGGCTTCGGGATGACCGGAACCGAGCGCGGTCATGACCTCGTCCCATGCGCGTCTAGACAAGGCCACGTGCTGCAAGCCCATTCCACCGGATCCGGTCATCATGGGGGGTCCTCCGTCGCTGCGATCACCTGGCAGAACGAAGCGTCACAGCAGTCGGGGGACCGGAGGGACACGATTCGTGTCCCCTACCTCAGACGAGAATTCCGATGCGGTCGGCCAGAACCCGCGCGTCACGCCGTACCGCCCGGTCCGGTGAGTCGGCGAGGTCGGCGACCAGGCGCCGCGCGTACCCGTTGAACCGGATCGTCTCGGGCGCCGCCCGGTGCGCGTCCTTCAGCGTCCCGACGGTCGCGGCCTGGTCGCCGCCGAGGTCCCATGCCCGCGCGACCTCGATGAGGTGCCGGCCGCGGCGCGGCCTCGAGGGGATCGCGGACTTCAGCGCGCCGCGCGCCTGCCGCCCCGACTCGCCTTTCTGTCGGAGCTCGACCGCGAACGTGACGGCGTGCGCGCCCATGATGACGCGGGAGAACGACGTCATGGGCTGGTAGTACCCGGCGGGCAGGGACCCGGCGATGCGGTCGGCGTCCTCCCACCAGCGCCACGCGGCGCCACGCTGACCGGCGCGGGCGGCGGTGTATCCGGCCTCGATGTGCAGGGCTCCCCACAGGGCTCTCAGGTCGTCGCCGCCGCCCTCGAGGCGCGGCCGTAGGTGGTCGAGGCCGGACCGGTTCACCTGCTCGGCTGCGTCGAAGTCGCCGGCGTCGCGGTGCGCCTGGGCCAGGGACCAGACCGCGGCGGCGAACGCCGCGGGGTCTTCGGACTCTTCGGCGGCCATGAGGGTGCGTTCGGCGATCCGCCACAGCAGGCCCGCGTCCGGCTGGTACGCCACGTAGAACTGCGCCACGTTGTACGCGCCGGCGAGGATCGCCAGAGCGCGCCGCCGGTCGGCGCCTTCGTAGGCGCGGGACGCGTGCCGGGCGTCGGTGATCAGGGACGGCAGCAGCTCGCCGAGGACGGTGCGGTGATCGGGTGCGGCGTGCCGGGCGCGCCATGCCGCGTCGACGCGGGCGGCGAGGTAGTCGAGCCGCTGCGGTTCCCTGCTCGGGATCGTCACGGCGTTGATCGCTTCCCGCACCGCGGGCAGGGACGGGTGCCCGGGACCGCGTGCCACGTCGACGCCGACGGGTTCCCCGCCGACGAGCAGCCCGACGTCCTTCAGTCCGAGCGCCGCGGCGAGGCTCTGCAGCGCGGCGAGCTGGGGCCGCTTGATCTGTCCGTCCTCCACTGCTTTCAGCCACCTCGGGTTCCTGCCGACAAGCCCGGCGAGGACTGCCCGGGTCATGCCCTTACGGCGCCGGTAGAACTTGATGCGTTCGCCCGTAGTCATGTCCGGGTCTGTCGGGTCTGGGGTACGGTCGCGCATGACGGCCTCGCTCGGTCCGTGGAGTCTCGACAACTCCCACGGTACGGGCGGGGCCATTCTCGTGTCCGGCGAGCACGGCCGCACGTGCCGTCTGGCAAGCCGAAGGCCCCGCCGGACACGGTTGCCCGGCGGGGCCCGAAACCCGAAACATTGCAGGTCACGCCTGATGTCGGGGGCGAAACCGGTTTCGGGGTGGGTGAACCCGGATCACGTCGGCAGGTCGTCCCAGCGGACGCCCTTCCCGCCGCCGCCGGCGCCGCGCCGGTTGATCTGCCGCGTGGTCACGCCGTAGGGCTTCAGGGCTGCGGCGAGGGCGGTCGAGGCGGCCGTGCGGGCGTCGCGGTCGCCGTCCTCGGCGGCGGTCTGGTCGACCCACGCCCCGTACAGCTCCGGGCGGTAGACGGCGAGGGCGGTCGCCAGGCGCCACGAGTGCACGGCGTCCTCGCCCGCGGGCCAGACGGCCCGGACGTGGTCGATGAGGGTGGACGTGTCGAGCTGCTGGGCCTTCTCCCCAGTGGCCTGCCCCGACAGGGTCCCGGCCGCGGTGCGCAGCGCCAAGGCGCGGCGGCCGATCTCAACGGCCTCGTCCTGCTTGATGAACGCCGCGCGGGCAATCTGAGCGTCGAGCGCGGACCGGGCGAGCCACCCGGTGCCGGCGTCCTTGCGCGGGTCGAACATCGTTGCCCGGACGCCGCGCGCGTACGCGCCGGAGCCGAGGACGAGGTTGTTGGCGGTGTGTCCGGTGACGGCGAGGCAGAACCGCAAGATGGCGTTGTCGCTGATGGCCTTGGGGATCGACTTGGCGTCCGGCCGCTGCGTGGTGAAGACGACCACGATGCCGTACGCGCGTGCCTTGCGGATGAGCCGCCCGGCGATGTCTGCGGCCTGGTCGCCGTACTCGGGGTGCTCGAACAGGGTGTGCGCCTCGTCGAAGATGGCGAGGATCGGGTGCAACCGCAGTTCGCGCCGGTCGGCGAGCCGCCTCGACACCTTCCGGCCGTCCGGAACATCCGATAGCGGAAGGTCCCGAACGATCTTCTTCCGGCGCTTCATCTCGCCCTCGAGCGCGGCGAGCCCACCGAGCGCGGCGAGGCAATCCTCGTCGTCGTCGCCCGACTGGTAGTGGTGCGCGACCGGCTTCACGGCCTCGAGGTCCCCGGACCCCTTCATCTCGTAGAGCCACAGCTCACACGTCGGGTCGAGCGCGCCGGCAAGCGCCAGGACCAGGACCGCGCTCGTCTTCCCGGACCCCATGACGCCGCCGATGAGGACGTTCGCGCCCATCAGCTCGAGTGTGACGGGACGGCCGCGCGGGTCCCACCCGAACGGGATCGGCGCGAACAGGTCGGTCTGTCCGTCCTTCAGCAGCGGCCACAGGCGGCGCGCGGCCTTGGACGGGTCCTGACGCGCCACCCACAGCTTCAGCCGTCCGGGGTGGGCGTCCGGGTCGGTCTCGGGCCACACGCAGCCCAGCGGGCGGCGCATCGCCCCGGCGAGCTGGGCGCGCTTCTCGAGTACCTCGTCGGCGAGGGCGCCGCGGGGAAGGTCGATCTCGGCGAGCCATCCGGGCCCGTCGACCGCGATGGGCGCCACGTAGTCGAGCTTGCCCTTGATCCCGATCGCGGTCATGGCCTCGTCGACCTCGCCGGACTCCAACCGGCGTTGGACGTGCACGGCGACGTACCGGTGGACGATCGGCCGGTCCGGGTGCCGCCCGACCCATCCGAGCGCCGACAGCGCCGCGGCGCCGGCGGCCGTGAGCGCCCACCCGGGCAGCAGGATCGCGGCGAGCGTGACGAGCGCGGCGACGGGGACCAGGACGACGAACGTAACGCGGCGGCGGCCACCGGTCCGGCGGGTCTGCAGGGTGGTGAACTGCGCCCAGGTGTGCGGGTCGGACGCCGCGGCCTTGGCGGCGACCGGGCGCGCCTCGACGTCGCTGACCCACCGCCACCACCGGCCCGTCAGTCGGGCGGCGCCGCGCGGCGCGGTCGACCACAGCCGGGCCGTGTAGACGGGCGCGCGGACGGTGTGGTGTGCGGCTTGCCGCCCGTACCAGCGGGCGAGGAAACGGGCCGTGTCGGTGAGCTGGGCGCGGTCGCGGACCCACTCGGGCAGGACGGGCGGCGCCGTGTCGAGGCGGGCGCGGCGCTCGTCGACCCACCCCTTGGGGCCGTCGTCGCCCTGGTCGACGGGGACCGGTGCGGCCTCCTCCTCGTCGACGTCGACCGCGGCGGCCGTCACGGCGTCGAGGTCGTCGCCCTCGAGGACGAGCGCGGGCTTGTCCAGGCGGACCGGCGAACCGGCGGGCGGAGCGGTCGGCCAGTCGACCAAGACCGGCCGACGAACCGGCCGGGCGTCTGGCCGGGTGCGGCCGTTCAACTGTTCGGGCATTCTTGGGGAACCTTCCGTGAGGAGGGACCGGCCGCCGGAGAGGTGTGATGGCTGCTCCGGCGGCCGGGCTTACATGGGTGGCCGAAGGTTCGGTCGGTCAGCCGACCCGGTGGCCGTTCACCGCGACGGGGACACCAGCGGTGACCTTGTCGACGCGGTACCGCGACACCCCGAACTCCTCGGCGATCGACCGCACCGACCGGCCCGCGGCTCTGGCGGAACGGATGGCCGAGTCGAGGTCGACGGGCGCGTTCTCATCTGCGGTGGGACCGTCCGGGCGGTGGCCGATCTCGCGGCCGTCGTCCGGGTTCTCGGCGTCGCCCTGGCGCTCGTCCTCGGCGTCGTCCTGGTCGACGTCGGCCACCGGTTCGGCCGGGTCGGTCGGCCACCCGTCCGGGGCGTCCGCGGGCATCAGCTCCCACAGCCCCGCCGAATCGACGGCGGGCGCCTCGTCGGCCGTCTGGTCGACCGGTTCGGCCACCGTCCGGCCGCTGTGGTCGACGTCGGCCGCCTTGTCGGCCGCGGGGCGGGCGACCAGGCGGTGCACCGTCCGCAGCATCACCAGAAGGCCCAGCATCGACGCGACCGGCGCGACCGCGGCCGTGACCTGGTCGGCGAACTCGTCGCGGACGGCGCCGACGTTGAACGCCAGGGACACGCCCCACCCGCCGGCGGCGAGCGAGAACGGCAACGCGATGTCGACCCACGCCAGGCCCCGTCGGGTCAGGCGGTGGCCCTCGAGCGCGAGCGCGAACAGCCCGAGCTCTCCGACCGCAATGAACAGGTCGACCAGCAGCGGGAAGCTGTCGGCCTTCCAGCCCTTCAGACCGTGCTCGAGCGCCCACCGGTGAAGACCGGCGTAGGACTGTGCGAACCCGTCCGCGGTCGCGACCAGGACGAGCACCGCCATCAGCACGATGGACACGCGGTGCGCGATGAGAGTTGTGCGGGTCACGCGCCACCGCCGATCTCGTTCGCCTCGAACGCGAAGAACAGCACGACCGGCATGCCGTCGCGGCCGCGGCGCATCTGCTCGATGAGGCCCTGCAGCGCCTTCTCGCGCGTCAGGTCCGCCGGGATAGCGACGGTGCCGTGCTGCGTCTCGGTGGACAGCCCCACGGCCGTCTGCCACTGCAGGGTAAGGATGAAGTGAAAGCGCATGATCGCTCCGTGTTCAGGGATTGAGCGCCGTCCCGCGATGGCGGTCCACCGCGGGACGGCGAGGCTTCACGAGCGGACGCCCACGGCGATGGCCGCCGCGAGGTTGACCGCGTTCTGGATCGCGTCCGCGAGCTGGTCGGCGCCGGTCGCCCGGAGCATCCCGACGAGCGTGACCGCGTCCGGGACCGCCAGCGACAGGTCACCGGCGTCCCCCTCGTTCGGGGAGTACTGGAACACCCGCACCCGGGGCGCTTCGTCGTCGTTGGGGTAGAACAGGTCGCCGCTCTCCCGCCACGGCGTGACCGCCTTCACCTGCCACACGTCCACCGACAGGACCAGGACGTCACCGTGGAACGCGTTCGCGATCATCCGGCCGTGCAGGACGTTGGACGCGCCGGCCGGGGCGGTGTCGCACCCGCCGCCGCACCACGACACCGTCGGGCATCCGGCCGGGCCGGTGATTCCCTCGAACGTCCACCGCACGGGCCGCCGGGCCGCCTGAAGGATCTGTGCGCTCACTGGTCGTCCCCCTTCATGGCGGCCCGCGCGGTCGCGAGCACGGCGCCCAGGTGCTCGTGCAGCGCCGCCGCTTCCCCGAGCGTCATGTGAACCGAGTCGCTGTAGGTCGACAGCACCACCCGCGGCCCGACCTCGCGCGGCCCCTGCTCGAGGAACGCGTAGACGGTCATGAGCTGCGCCGCCGGGTCGGTGTTGCCGTCGGCCGGGTGCAGCGTCAGCGGCACGCCCGGCATGGTCTTCGGCGCGATCGGGTCGGAGCTGCAGGCCCGGTTGACCGGCGCGTCGAGGTGGCCGTGCGGGACGACGCACCAGGACGGGCACGCCTCCGACTGCCAGATGCGCATGGTCTGGCCGGCGCTCACTGGGCACCCCCGGGCAGGACGCTCAGCGCGGGACGGCGCCGCACCGGGCCGCCCTCGAGCCGCTCGACCAGGTCCCACAGCGGCGAGGGGTCGTCGCGGTAGGAGTTGTCCGGCGGGGGGAGGTGCGCGGGCCGCTCGTACGCCATCGCCGAGATGGTGACGCCGGCGTACATGCCGCCCTGCTCGATGGTGCGGACCGACACGTCCGCGCCGTGGATCCCGTGCCGCTCGAGCAGCGCCGCGATTCCGGCGCTGATGGCGGCCGTGTCGACCACGGGCCGCTCCGGCATGAGCGCGGTCATCGGCCCGCCTCCCCGTCCTTCGTGACGTAGTCGACGGGGTCCGTGGCGAGGATCGTCCGCAGCACCCGCACCTCGATCGCGAGGTCGGTTTCGTCCTCGAGGACGCGCTCGAGGGTGGCGACCACGCGGGTGGCGTTGTCGTTGCGGAGCAGCTTGCGCCGTTCGTGGCCGTCGGGGGTCGCGGCGTACGGCAGGTCGAGCGCGTCACGGATGAGCGTGAGCAACTCGCGGGTCTCGGCCGTCAGGCCGGTCGTGGGAGGATTTCCCATGGGTCTGGAACCTTCGCTTCCGGATCAAGGGCTCGGCCGGCGCTGTCATCGCCGCGTCCGGGCCCGCTTTCTTGGGGCCGATGGCGTCCTTGGGACACCCGGTCCTGCCGGGGGTCCTCGCGGCCGGTTCTGTTCCGTCACCGCTCCGTCCGAGGTTGACGGACGTTGATCAGGATCGACGGACGCTGACAAGCGTCTTCCCTGGTCGGAGTGCGTGTTGTAGAAGTTGCCACAGGTCATGAACTTGCGCTCGATAGATGTACGCGTTCTCGGGCGCGCTCGCGGCGCTCGTCCGGCGCGGGACGACCGGGGAGGGCGCGTCGGTCGAGGTGAGCATGTTCGACGCGGTGGCCGAGTGGATGGGCCAGACGGTGTACACGACGCTCTACACGGGCGCCGTGCCGCCGCGCTCGACGCTGGGCCACCCTGTGATCGCCCCTTACGACGCGTACCCGACGGCCGACGGCGCCGACGTCGTCATCGGCGTGCAGAGCGACGCGGGCTGGGCGGCACTCGCCACCGGCGTGCTCGGCCGCCCCGAGCTGGTGTCCGACCGCGACTACGCGACGAACATGGCGCGGGTCCGCAACCGCGCGGAGGTCGACGCGCTCGTCGCGTCCGTCACCGCGCGGCTCGGCCGGGAGGAGCTGCTGCGGCGCCTGGACGAGGCGGGCGTGCCCAACGCGACGCTGAACGACGGGCACGGCCTGGTCGCCCACCCGCAGCTCGCCGAACGCGGCCGGTGGCGGGAGGTCGGCTCGCCGGTGGGGACGATCCGGGCGCTGCTGCCGCCGATCGCCCTCGCCGGGACCGAGCCGCGGATGGACCCGGTCCCGGCGCTCGGCGAGCACACCGACGCGGTGCTCGCCGAGCTGGGCCGCGACGCCGGGACGGTCGCCCGGCTCCGCGCGGCCGGGGTCGTCGGCTAGGCAGGCGATCCACCTGCTGCACGCCCGGCCGCCTGCGCCGGGACCATGCCCGATCGTGTGCGACAAGGGGTTCGCCGGGGCCGGTGCGGAGGAGGCCGCCGCCGACCTGGGCCAGGTCCTCATCCGCCCCGTCCGCCAAGACGAGCCCGCACCGCAGGCCGCGGTCTCTAGGGCGCGGTCCCGGGAGGCTCCCCCCCGGCCCTGCGATCTTCGGCCCCCCTGATCTCCGCTGCGCTTCGGGGAGCGGGTGGTTATCGTGACTGCATGCCCGAGACGTCCTCCGGCGGTGACCGCCGCCGCGCCGAACTGCGCGACTTCCTGCGCACCCGCCGCGCCCGGGTGACGCCCGCCGACGTCGGGATGCCGTCCGGCGGGCGGCGCCGCACCCCCGGCCTGCGCCGCGAGGAGGTCGCGGTGCTCGCGGGCGTCGGGGTGTCCTGGTACACGTGGCTGGAGCAGGGCCGCGACATCAAGGTGTCCGAGGACGTCCTCGACGCGGTCGCCCGCGCCCTGCGGCTGGACCGCGCCGAGCGCGAGCACCTCTACCTGCTCGCCGGCCTGAACCCGCCGCGCGCCGCCGCCGGCCCCGCCGTCCCGGTGACCCCGGAGCTGCGGCGGCTGCTGGACGCGTGGTCGCCGCGCCCGGCGTACATCCGCGGGCGGCACTGGGACCTCGTCGCGATCAACGACGCGGCCCGCGAGGTGTTCGGGTACGGCGACACCGACCACAACTGCCTGGTCACCTTCTTCACCAGCATGCGCTACCGGCGGCAGCACCTGCACTGGGAGGCGGCGGCCCCGGGCGTGGTGGGCCGGTTCCGCGCCGACGCCGCCCGCCATCCCGACGACCCCGAGTTCGCCCGGATCGTCGCCGACCTCGGCACGGTCAGCCCGGAGTTCGCCGAGCTGTGGGCGCGGCACGAGGTGAGCACGGGGGCGCAGGCGGTCAAGGCCGTCCTGCACCCGGAGGCGGGGGAGCTGGTGTTCGAGTCGACGCTGCTGCCGCTGGCGGACCGGCCCGGCCAGGACCTGGTGCTCCACAACCCCCGGCCGGGGACCGGCACCGAGGAGCGCCTCGAACGGCTCATGGCCCGGCGGCGCCTGGCCGCCGCGAGCTGAGGCGGGCCGAGGGTGGTGGTGCCACACCCACGATAAGCGGACTCTGCCGCGTTCCCCGGGCCCCCGGCAGCATCGTCGGCATGACGAACGACTCACGTTTCGACGGCAAGGTCGCGCTCATCACGGGCGGGACGAGCGGCATGGGCCTGGCGGCCGCGCGGCGGCTGCTGGAGGAGGGGGCGCGGGTGCTCGTGACCGGCCGCGACCAGGGGAGGCTGGACGCGGCGGCCAAGGAGCTGGACGGCGCCGCACCGGACGCGGGGGAGCGGGTCCTCACGGTCCGCGCCGACGCCGCGAGCCTCACCGACCTGGACGCGCTGATGGACGCCGTCCGCGACCGCCACGGACGCCTGGACGTGCTGTTCGCCAACGCGGGGGTCGGCGCGTTCGGCCCGACCGCGGACGTCACCGAGGCCGAATTCGACCGCACCGTGGACGTCAACTTCAAGGGCGTCTACTTCACGATCCAGAAGGCGCTGCCGCTGCTGGCGGCCGACGCCTCGATCGTCATCAACGCGTCCTGGACGCTGCACCGGGGACTACCGACCGCGTCCCTGTACTCGGCGACGAAGGCCGCGGTGCAGAGCCTGGTCCGCACCCTCGCCGCCGAACTCGGGCCGCGCGGAATCCGGATCAACGCGGTCAGCCCGGGGTACATCGACACTCCGATGTTCCGCGCCGCCATCCCCGCCGACGAGGTGGAGGGCACCCGCGCGCAGGTGGCGTCCGGGCGGATCGGCACGTCCGAGGAGGTCGCGGGCGCCGTCGCGTTCCTCGCGTCGGCGGACGCCGCGTACGTCAACGGCCAGGACCTGATCGTGGACGGCGGCCTCGTCGGGGCCGTCGCGTGACGGTCGTCCCGTAGAGCACGAAGAGGAGAGCACATGAGGAAGCGCGAGTTCGCGGGCACCCCCGTCGGCGCCGTCGGGCTGGGCTGCATGGGGATGAGCTGGGCGTACGCCGAGTCCGAGCGGGACGACGACGCGTCCGCGGCGCTGATCCGCGAGGCGCTCGATCTCGGGGTCACGTTCCTCGACACCGCCCAGCCGTACGGCGACGGGCACAACGAGACGCTCGTCGGCCGCGCGCTGGCGGGGCGGCGGGACGAGGCGGTGCTGGCCACCAAGACCGGGCTGGTCGTCGAGGACCTCGCGTCCCGGCGGATCGTCCGCCGGGGGACCCCCGAGCACGTCGCGTCGTCCGCCGAGGACAGCCTGCGCCGCCTCGGCACCGACGTCATCGACCTGTACTACCTGCACCGCGTCGACCCGGAGGTGCCGCTGGCCGACACCTGGGGCGCGATGGCGGAGCTGGTCGCCGCGGGCAAGGTCCGGCACCTGGGCCTGTCGGAGGTGACGGTCGCCCAGGCGGCGGAGGCCCACGCGATCCACCCCGTCGCGGCGGTCCAGTCCGAGCTGTCGCTGTGGACGCGCGACGCGCTCGGCGTCCCCGGCGGCGCCGCGGGCGGCGCGAGCGACGGCGTCGCGGGCGCGGGCGACGCCGGCGACGTCGTCGGCTGGTGCGCCGCCAACGGCGCCGCGTTCGTCCCGTTCTCCCCGCTCGGCCGCGGCTTCCTGACCGGGACGGTCACCGCCGCGGACTTCGAGGAGACCGACTTCCGCGCCGCCAACCCGCGCTTCCAGGAGGAGGCGCTGCGGGCGAACCTGCGGATCGTCGACGCCGTCCGGGAGGTCGCGGCGCGGCACGGCGCCACGCCCGCGCAGGTCGCGATCGCGTGGACGCTGGCGCAGGGCGACCACGTGATCCCGATCCCGGGCACGAAGAAGACCCGCTACCTGCGCGACAACGCGGGCGCGGCCGGCCTCGACCTCACCGCCGCCGACCTGGCGGACCTCGACGCGCTGCCGTCCGCGGTGGGCGGCCGGTACTGAGCGGCGGGCAGGCCGGGCGGGGACGGTTCCGGGCGCCCGCCCGCGGTGAGCGGGTGCCGTACGCTCGGGCGATGCCCCGACCGCGCTCGCTCACCCCGGACCGGGTCGCCGCCGCGGCCCTCGCCGTCATCGACCGGGACGGCCTCGCCGCCCTGTCGATGCGGGCCGCGGCGAAGGAGCTCGGGATGAGCACGATGGCGCTCTACCGGTACGTGCGCGACCGCGAGGAGCTGGAACGCCTCGTCGTCGAGCTGGTGCTCGGCGCGGTCGACCCCGCGCCGCCGCCTCCCGGCCCGTGGCGCGGCCGGCTCGAGGAGATGGCGCGGCGGGTGCGGGACGCGGTCGGCGCGCACCCCGGCACCGTCCCGCTGACGCTCGTCCACCGGCACCGCTCCGCGGGCGTGCTGCGCTGGTCGGAGACCGTGCTCGGGATCCTCGCCGAAGCGGGACTGGAGGGGCGCGCGCGGGCCGTCGCGCTGCGCGCCCTGCTCGCCTACGTGATCGGCGCGGTGCAGATGGAGCACCTCGGCCCCCTGTCGGGGGAGGGGACGGCCGCCATGGCGGAGCTGCCGCCGGACGAGTTCCCCCGCATGGCCGAGACCGCGCGGCACGCCCGCACCATCGGCCCCGACGAGGAGTTCCGCCGGGGCCTGGCGGCCGTGCTGCGCGGTCTCCACGCGGACGGCGACCCCTAGCGCACCAGGAGGCCCTGCTGGGCGGCGATCCGCTCCGCGGCCTGCGCCACGATCGCGCCGATCAGCTCCGCGCAGCTCGGCAGGTCGTCGATCACGCCCACGACCTGCCCGGACGCCATGACGCCGAGGTCGGGACGGCCGTCCACCATCGCCGCCTTCAGCAGCATCGGCGTGTTGGCGGCCATCAGCACCTGCGACCAGGACAGGTCCTTGCCGTGCTTCATCGCCTTCCCGTCGGCGACCATCTCCCGCCACGACATCCCGGACAGCTTCTTGAACCGGGCGCCGTTGCGCAGCGCCCGCAGCAGCCCGCCGACCCGGCCGGACGACTCCAGGCCGTCCACGAGCTCGCTGCGCAGCACCCGGTGCGGCATCCCGTCGACCTGCCGGGTCACCACGGTTTCGCCGGTCTTCAGGTACACCTGCTTGACCGCGTCGGGCACCGAGCTGTCGGAGGTCAGCAGGAACCGGGTGCCCATCGCCACGCCCGCGGCGCCGTACGACAGCGCCGCCGCGAGGCCGCGGCCGTCGAAGAACCCGCCCGCCGCGATCACCGGGATGTCGACGGCGTCCACGACCTGCGGGAGCAGCAGCGTCGTCGCGACGGCGCCGGTGTGCCCGCCGCCCTCGCCGCCCTGCACCAGGACGGCGTCCGCGCCCCAGCCGGCGACCTTCTCCGCGTGCCGCCGCGCGCCCACCGACGGGATCACCACGAGCCCGGCGTCCTTGAGCTTGGCGATCAGCTCCTTCTTCGGGGCGAGCGCGAACGAGGCGACCTTCACCCCCTCCTTGATGAGGAGGTCGATGCGGTCGCCCGCGTCGCCCGCGTCCGCCCGCAGGTTGACGCCGAACGGCGCGTCCGTCCGGTCCTTGACCTCGCCGATCGCCGTCGCGAGCTGGTCGAGCGTCATCGTCGCGGACGCGAGGATCCCGAGGCCGCCCGCGTTCGCGACCGCCGTCACCAGGCGCGGCCCGGCCACCCAGCCCATGCCGGTCTGGACGACCGGGTGCCGCACCCCGGTGAGCCGGGTCAGCGGGGTGTCGAGCACCTGCCCGGTCCCGGTCACGACGGGACCTCGCGCTCGCGCAGCCCCTTGGGGTCGAGGACGTCGCGCATGACGCGCAGCTCCTCGGCGTCCGGGAGCCGCGTCTCGGGGACGCCGTCCGGCACGACCAGCTCGAACCCGGTCGCGGCGACGACGTCGTCGACGGCCACCCCCGGGTGCACCGAGCGGAGCCGCATGCGGCGGTCGGGGGTGTCGAAGTCGAGCACGGCCAGGTTCGTCACGACCGCGCGGATCTCGTGCGCGCCGCGGTCCCAGCCGACGCCGCTGACCATGTCGACCCGCTCGGTGAACACGCGCGTCGAGTGCTTGGGCACCCAGTAGCTCGTCGTGTTGAGCAGCGTGTTGCCCGGCCCGCCGCGGACGCCGAGGAGCTGCCGGGAGGGGCGCTCCCAGTCGCCGATGCACGAGATGTTGGTGTTGCCGTACCGGTCGATCTGGCTCGGGCCCATGACCACGTGGCGCCGCCCGTTCAGCACCAGCCACAGGTGGTCGCGGAACGGCAGCCAGCCCTCGACGACGTCCGCGGGCGCGCCCAGCGGGAGCGGGTCCGCGCTCAGCGACGGTCCGCCGTCGGTCGTCAGCAGGTCCGGCTCGAACGTCGACCGCGCCAGCCGGGAGCCCAGCATCGGCACGAACCCGGCGACCGCCGCCGCCACGATCTCCCCGTCGCCGCGGAACAGCTCCGCGCACGCGACCGCGCAGACCTCCGCCCGCGTCGCCTCCGTCGCCGCGTCCGTCGTCGCGGCCGTCTCGTTGGTCGCCATCACTTCTCCTCCCGCCAGGCCCGGACGGCGTCCTGGTACGCGGCCTCGTCACCGGACAGGAAGCGGTCGCGGAACGCGGCCCACTGCTCCGGATCGGCCGCCGCCTTCGCGTACAGCTTCTGGAACGCCTCGTCCCGCCCGTGGTCGGGCGCGCAGTCGGTGAAGTGCGCCCCGTTCGGCGTCTCCACCACCCCCGCCACCTGCGACCGGCTGATCAGCAGCGACTGCGGCGGGCCCTCCTTGGCGAAGTCCGCGGTGTCGACGAGCCGCTCGCACGACACGTACGTCCGGTCCGCGGCCTTGGCGAACAGGTCGTCCATGTAGGGGTCGGGGCCGAGGTACTGGGCGTTGCCGCGGGCGTCGGCGCGGTTCAGGTGGACGAGCGCCGCGTCCATCCGCAGGGCCGGGACGGCGACGAGCTCGGTGCCGTCCTCGTAGGGCGACCGGACGGTCCGCAGCTCCGGGTTGACCTTCATGACGTCCGAGCCGAGGCCGACCGGGGTGGGCAGGAACGGCAGGCGGTGCGCCGCCGCGTACAGCCCGAACATGAACATGCCCTCGTCGTACTCGGTCAGCTCGATCGCGCCGGTCTGGCGCGCGTGCCGGAAGTGCGGCTCGAGCGGGACGGAGTCCATCGTCACGAACGCGGTGACGAGGCGCCGCACCTTCCCGGCGGCGCACAGCAGCCCGACGTCCGGGCCGCCGTACGTCACGACGGTGAGGTCGGTCAGGGACGACCGGCAGATCGCGCGGACGAGCGCCATCGGCTTGCGCCGCGACCCCCAGCCGCCGATGCCGAGCGTCATGCCGCTCTCCAGCGACCCGACGATCTCCTCGACCGTGGTCACCTTGCTCATTTCGCTCCCTTGGCCACGAAGGCGTCGCGGTGGGCGTCGCCCGCGCCGACGAGGTTCAGTTCGAAGGTGAGGCCCTGCTCGAAGCGGTAGCTGCGCTTGACGTCGACCGGGTCGATGCCGTTCAGCGACTCCTTCGCGCGCCGGATGACGTACCGGTCCTTGGCGGCGATGTTCGCGGCGACCTCCAGGGCCTTGTCGCGCAGGCCGTCCGCCGGGACGACCTCCAGCACCGATCCGTGCCGGTGCAGCTCGTCCGCCGTGACGTTGCGGCACGTGTAGACCATCGCGCGCATCAGGTGCTGCGGGACGAGCCGCGCCAGGTGCGTCGCGGCGCCGAGGGCGCCCCGGTCCACTTCGGGAAGCCCGAAGTAGGCGTCGTCCGACGCGATCACGATGTCGGCGTTGCCGGCGAGCCCGATCCCGCCGCCCAGGCAGAACCCGTGCACCGCGGCGATCACCGGGACCTCGCAGTCGTAGACGGCCGCGAAGGCCGCGTAGCAGCCCCGGTTGGCGCCCACCAGCGCGGTGTGCCCCTCCGTGGACTGCATCTCCTTGATGTCGACGCCCGCGTTGAAGCCGCGGCCCTCGGCGCGGAGCACGACGGCCCCCACCTGCGGGTCCCGTCCGGCCGCGAGCACCGCGTCCGCCAGTTCGTGCCAGCCCGCGACGGTCAGCGCGTTGACCGGCGGGGCGTCCACGACGATCTCGGCGACCCCGTCCCGGGTCGTGGTGGAGACTCCCATGCGCTACCTTTCCACCAAACATTTGTTAGAACTGACCGTAGCAGAGGTGCAAAAGGAGGCGGGATGCCCGAGGTGGTGGGATGTCACTGACGCTGGACCTGAGCGGGAAGACCGTCGTGGTCACCGGAGGCGTGCGCGGCGTGGGCGCGGGCATTAGCCGCGCCTTCCTGGCGGCGGGCGCCGACGTGGTGGCCGTCGGCCGCCGCGACCCCGACGCGCTGCCCGAGGCGGACGGACGCGCGGCGCGGTTCGTCTCGCTGGACGTGCGCAAGCCGGAGGCCGTCGAGGAGTTCATGAACGGGCTCGACCGCGTCGACGTGCTCGTCAACAACGCGGGCGGCGGCCCCTTCCTGCCCCTCGCCGACGGGGAGCTGCGCACCCACGCGAAGATCATCGAGCTGAACCTGACCGCGCCGCTGCTCATGGCCCGGGCCGCCTACCCGCGGATGCGCGAGCTGGACACCGGCGGCTCGGTCATCAACATCGGCAGCGTCAGCGGCGTCCGGCCGTCGCCCGGGACGTCCGCCTACGGCGCCGCCAAGGCCGGGCTGCACAGCCTCACCCGGTCCCTGGCCGTCGAGTGGGCGCCGCACGTCCGGGTGAACACGCTGATCCTCGGCATGATCCGCACCGAGACGGCGCACCTGCACTACGGCGACGAGGAGGGCATCGCCGCGGTCGGCCGCACCGTCCCGATGGGCCGCCTCGGCACCCCCGACGAGGTCGGCGGGGCCTGCGTCTACCTGGCGTCCGACCTGGCCTCCTACGTCACCGGCACCGAGATGCTGCTGCACGGCGGGGGCGAGCGCCCCGCCTTCCTGGACGCCGCCACCGTGAACAAGGAGACACGATGATCTGCAAGGACCGCGTCGTCGCCGTCACCGGGGCCGGCCGCGGCCTCGGCCGCGCGCACGCCCTCGAGTTCGCCCGGCAGGGCGCCCTCGTCGTCGTCAACGACCTCGGCGTCGCCCGCGACGGCACCGGGGACGCCGCCGGCGGCCCCGCGCAGGAGGTCGTCCGGGAGATCGAGGCGCTCGGCGGGAAGGCCGTCGCCAGCACCGACGACATCGCCACCGACGCCGGCGCCGCCGCGCTCGTCCGCACCGCCGTCGAGACGTTCGGGCGGCTGGACGTCCTGGTCAACAACGCCGGGTTCCTGCGCGACCGGATGCTCGTCAACCTCTCCGAGGACGAGTGGGACGCGGTCATGCGCGTCCACCTCAAGGGCCACTTCCTGCCGCTCAAGCACGCGGGCCTGCACTGGCGCGCCGAGAGCAAGGCGGGCCGCCCCGTGGACGCCCGGGTGATCAACACCTCGTCCGGCGCCGGTCTGCTCGGCAGCGTCGGGCAGGGCAACTACTCGGCGGCCAAGGCCGGCATCGTCGGCCTCACCCTCGTCGCGTCCGCCGAGCTGGGCCGGTACGGGGTGACGGTCAACGCGATCGCGCCCGCCGCCCGCACCCGGATGACCGAGGAGGTCTTCGCGCAGACGATGGCCGCGCCCGGCGAGGGCGAGTTCGACGCGATGGCCCCCGAGAACGTGTCCCCGCTCGTCGTCTGGCTCGGCTCGGCCGGGTCCCGCGACGTCACCGGCCGCGTCTTCGAGGCCGAGGGCGGCAAGATCTGCGTGATGGACGCCTTCCGGCACGGCCCGACGGCCGACAAGGGCGCCCGCTGGGACCCGGCCGAGGTCGGCGAGGTCGTCGCCGGCCTGCTCGCGCAGGCCCCCGCCCCCGAGCCGGTCTACGGCGCGTCCTGACCCCGGACCGCCCGCCGGTCCCGGGTCAGGCGTTCGCGGCGTCGCGCAGCACGCTGCTCGGCGCGGCGCCGCGAACCCGCTTGAACGCGTTGCTGAACGCGAACCCGTCGGCGTACCCGACGCGCCGCGCCACCGACGCCACCGTCGCGCCGGGCTCGCGCAGCAGGTCGGCGGCCAGCGTCATCCGCCACTCGGTGAGGTAGGCCAGCGGCGGGCGGCCGACCAGCTCGGCGAACCGCCGCGCGAACACCGCCCGCGACTGCCCCGCCTCGGCCGCGAGCTCCGCCACCGTCCACGGCCGCGCGGGGCTCTCGTGCAGCAGCCGCAGCGCGCGCCCGACGTGCGGGTCGCCGAGCGCCCGGTACCCGGCGGGCGGCTCGGCGTCCGGCCGCGCGAACCACGCCCGCAGCGCCCGCACCAGCAGCATGTCCAGCAGCCGGTCCAGGATGATCTGCTGGCCCGGCTCCTCCCGCGCGACCTCGACCGCCAGCAGGTCCAGCAGCGGCGCGAAGTCCGGCCGCGCCGGGACGACCGCCAGCGGGGGCAGCGCCTCCAGCAGCCGCTCGGACACGTCGCCGCGCATCGGGTACTCGGCGGTGACGAACAGGTCCGAGCCGTCCGGCACGAGCCCGAACGTGCGCGGCCCGAGCCGGAAGTTGTGCCCGGCGGTCGCGGGGCCGCCGTCGACCGCGTAGCAGCGGTCGGCGTCCAGCACCACGATCTCCGGTTCGGCGCCCGGCCGGTCCCCGGCGACGATCGGGGCGCCGCCCCGCAGCAGCACGATGTCCCCCCGCCCGGCCCGCACCGGCTCCCCGCCGTCGCGGGAGATCCAGCCGGTGCCCCGGAGCATCGTGGCGAGCGACAGCGGCGCGGGCGCCGCGAAGCGCACCGCCCACGGAGGCTGCGCCACGGAGCGGCAGTACACGGCCCCGCGGGCCCGCACCCCGGCCAGCAGGTCGTCCAGAAGGTCCATGCCGAGACGATCTCACATGCCTTTGAGACGCGCGGCCATGGAACGTCTCGGCGCCCGCTGGTGTGCTGGGCGCATGACCGAATCACCGATTCTCGTACTCGGCGCCCGCGGCAAGACCGGCCGCCGCGTCACCGCCCGCCTCACCGCCCTCGGCGTCCCCGTCCGCGCCGCGTCCCGCTCGACCGGGACGATCTTCGAGTGGGCCGACCGGGACACCTGGGGCCCCGCATTGGACGGCGCCCGCGCCGTCTACCTCGTCCCGATGAACGAGAGCGTCGACCAGGACGCCGTCGCCGAGTTCGCGGACGCCGCCGTCGCGGCGGGCGTCCGGCGGCTCGTGCTGCTCGCGGCGCGCGGCGCCGGCGGCGGGCCGCAGCCCGCCCAGGAGCCCGCCGAACGCGCCGTCCGCGCGTCGGGCGCGGAGTGGACGATCCTGCGCCCGGCGTGGTTCGCGCAGAACTTCAGCGAGGACTTCTTCCGCGAACCCCTGCTGGCGGGCGTGCTCGCGCTGCCCACCGGCGAGGGGCGCGAGGCGTTCGTGGACGCCGGGGACATCGCCGACGTCGCCGTCGCCGCGCTCACCGGCGCCGGCCACGCGGGGGAGGTGTACGAGCTGTCGGGGCCGGAGCCGCTGACGTTCGGCGCCGCCGTGCGGATGATCGCGGAGGCGTCGGGGCGCGAGATCCGGTACACGCCGGTGGAGGTGCCGGAGTTCACCGCGATGCTGGAGTCGCTGGGGGTGCCGGCCGCGTTCGCGGAGATGCTGGCGGGCCTGCTGACGACCCTCCGCGACGGCGACGGGGACCGGGTGGGCGACGGCGTCCGCCGCGCGCTCGGCCGGGACCCCCGCCCGTTCGCCGAGTACGTGAAGGAGGCGGCCGCCGCCGGCGCCTGGGCGGCGGCGCCCGCCGATCAGCGCGGCCGGTAGTCCGCCAGGTAGCGGCGGACCCGCTCCGCGTAGGCCCGCTGCTCCTCCGGGACGCCGCCCGCCTTGACCACCGTCTCGGACGACGTGCGGTACGTGGCGGCGAGGTTCAGCGCGGGATCGCCCGGGACGCCTTCGAGGTCCTTGCCCCAGTAGCACAGGAAGCGGCCCATCGCCGGGATCGACAGCTCCGGCGTGATCTCCGCCGGGCGGGGTTCGGGGTTGTCGAGGCCGCCGGGCTGCCAGTGCACGAGGACGCGCGGCGTCCAGCGGGCGATCCCGTACTCGTCCTTCGCCGGGTCCGCCAGGTGCGGGTCGAAGCCGCTCTCCGCCTTGAGCATCGCGGCGATCAGCGCCGGGCTCAGCCCGGGCATCTCGCACCATTCCCCGGCCTCGACGATGAGGCCGCGGTACTCCTCCGGCACGTCGGAGCCGGGCCGGAACCAGCGCGCGCCGGCGGCGCCGGCCGCGCCGGTCGCCGCCGCGCCGCCGCCCGCCTCGCCGACCACCCAGAACGCGGCGCCCGCCGCGACGGCGCAGGCCAGCGCGCCCGCCGCGGCGAGGACGGCCCGGCGCCGGCGGCGCGGGGAGCCCGCGCCCGGGACGGTCCGCGGCGCGTCCCGGCCGGACGCCGGGGAGGCGGCGGGGAGCGGCCCGGCCGCCCCCTCGGGAACCTCGGCGCCCTCGGACACCTCGCTCCCCTCGGGGATCTCCAGGCCCTCCAGCGCGGCCCCGAACGCGGCCGCCGTCGGCCAGCGCCGCTCCCGGTCGGGTTCGAGCGCCCGCAGCACCGCCGCGTCCACCTCCGGCGGGATCCCCGGGCGGACCTCGCCCGGCGGGCGGGCCGGGGCGCCGGGCGGCTCCCCGGTGAGCAGGTGGTAGGCGAGGGCGCCGAGCCCGTAGACGTCGGCGCGGTGGTCTGGCGCCCCGTCGACCTGGGTCTGCTCGGGCGCCATGTAGCCGGGCGACCCGGCGGGCAGCGTCAGGCTGGACAGGTGGTCGCCGGTCCGCGCGATGCCCAGGTCGGCGATCATGACGCGTTCGCCGCCGCCCGGCGCCGTGCGCAGCAGCACGTTCGACGGCTTGAGGTCCCGGTGGACGATCCCGAGGTCGTGCAGGTCCTGCGCGCCGCGCGCGATCTCGCGGGCGAGGGCCAGGGCGTCCGCGAGCGCGCCCGGCCCGGCGTCCGGCCCGGCGTCCGGCCCGGCGGCCGGGCCGCCGGACGGGCCGGCGGCGAGCCGCTCCTCCAGCGTGCCGCGGTCGGCGTAGGTCATCACGAAGTACGGGCGCCCGCCGGGCAGCTCGCCGATGTCGAAGACCTGCACGAGCCGGTGCGAGTCGGCGCGGCGCAGCAGCCGGGCCTCCTGGACGAACCGCTCCCGCACGTCGGCGTGGAGCGTCCAGTGCTCGCCGAGAATCTTGATCGCGACGGGGGCGTCGAGGTCCGGGTCGTGGCCGAGCCACACGGACGCGAACCCGCCCGTCCCGAGGAGGCGGTCGATCCGGTAGCGGCCGGCGGCGCTGGGTGTGCTCACGTCTACCCATGGTGACTCATCGGAGGCTCCCGCGCACTACGTTGCGTAATGATTTAAGTACGCCCCGCCGTGGAGGGAATGGCGTCGCCCGTGGACGCGTTGTGGTTCGGGCGCCGCGGGAAAAATGGATCGCTCCGCCGGGAGCCGTCCGGCTACCGTGCATAGGTTCCGAGGGCGGCGCCCGATGAGACCTGGCCGAGGCAGGGGCGCGACGCCCGCGGCCTATCCTTGTCAACGGTTATGAGGACGCCTGTGAGATCGCCGCTCGCCGACCTGCGCGCGCGCCTGCCCGAACTGATGACGCGCGACCGCAGCAGGCTGCGCCGCCGCATCGACGGCACCGAGAAGATCAAGGACGCCGCGCGGCGGGCGAAGGTCGCCGAGGAGGTCGCCGCCGAGGTCGCGGCCGCCGAGCGCCGTGTCGAGCGGCGCCGCGCCGCCGTCCCGGCGATCACCTACCCGGCCGAGCTGCCGGTCTCGCAGAAGAAGGACGACATCCTCGCGGCCGTCCGCGACCACCAGGTCGTGATCGTCGCGGGCGAGACGGGGTCCGGGAAGACGACGCAGATCCCGAAGATCTGCCTGGAGCTGGGCCGCGGCGTGCTCGGGTCCATCGGCCACACGCAGCCGCGCCGGCTCGCCGCCCGCACCGTCGCCGACCGCATCGCCGAGGAGCTCGGCACCGAACTGGGCGACGCCGTCGGCTACAAGGTGCGGTTCACCGACCGGTCGAGCGACGACACGCTCGTCAAGCTGATGACGGACGGCATCCTGCTCGCCGAGATCCAGACGGACCGGCTGCTGCGGCAGTACGACACGCTGATCATCGACGAGGCGCACGAGCGCAGCCTCAACATCGACTTCCTGCTCGGGTACATCAGGGAGATCCTGCCGCAGCGCCCCGACCTCAAGGTGATCATCACCTCCGCGACGATCGACCCGGAGCGGTTCTCCCGGCACTTCGGCGACGCCCCGATCGTGGAGGTGTCCGGCCGCACCTACCCGGTCGAGGTCCGGTACCGGCCGGTCACCGACCCCGACGACCCGTCCGCCGACCCGGACCGCGACCAGATCCAGGCGATCATCGACGCGGTGGACGAGCTGGGCCGCGAGGCCCCCGGGGACGTGCTGGTGTTCCTCAGCGGCGAACGGGAGATTCGCGACACCGCGGAGGCGCTGACCAAGCACCTCGCGCGGCAGCGGGGGACCACCGAGGTCCTGCCGCTGTACGCGCGCCTGTCGGCGGCCGAGCAGCACCGCGTGTTCCAGCCGCACCGCGGGCGCCGCGTCGTCCTGGCGACGAACGTCGCGGAGACGTCCCTGACCGTCCCCGGCATCAAGTACGTCGTCGACCCGGGCACCGCCCGGATCTCCCGCTACAGCCACCGGCTGAAGGTGCAGCGGCTCCCGATCGAGCCGGTGTCGCAGGCGTCGGCGAACCAGCGCAAGGGCCGCTGCGGCCGCGTCTCCGAGGGCGTGTGCATCCGGCTGTACTCCGAGGAGGACTTCGAGTCCCGCCCGGAGTTCACCGATCCCGAGATCCTGCGCACGAACCTCGCGTCCGTCATCCTGCAGATGACGGCCCTCGGGCTCGGCGACATCGCCGCGTTCCCGTTCGTCGAGCCGCCGGACCGCCGCAACGTCAAGGCGGGCGTCGACCTGCTGCACGAGCTGGGCGCGATCGACCCGGCCGAGAAGGACCCGCGCAAGCGCCTCACCCCGCTCGGCCGCCGCCTCGCGCAGCTGCCGATCGACCCGCGGCTGGCCCGCATGGTCCTGGAGGCCGACCGCAACGGCTGCGTCCGAGAGGTCCTCGTCATCGCCGCCGCGCTGTCCATCCAGGACCCGCGGGAGCGGCCCGCCGAGCACCAGCAGGCGGCCGACGAGAAGCACCGCCGGTTCGCCGACCCGACCTCCGACTTCCTCGCCTACCTGAACCTGTGGAACTACCTGCGCGAGCGGCAGAAGGAGCTGTCGGGCAGCGCGTTCCGCCGCATGTGCAAGAACGAGTTCCTGCACTTCCTGCGCATCCGCGAATGGCAGGACCTGCACGGCCAGCTCAAGCAGGTCGCCAAGTCCCTCGGCGTCACCCTGAACGACGCCGACGCCGCGCCCGACCGCGTCCACGTGTCGCTGCTGTCCGGCCTGCTGTCGCACATCGGGCTGATGGACGCGCCCGGACGGTCCGAGCGGGCGGGACGCGGCGACCCGGCCAAGCGCGAGAAACCGCGGCGCGGCCACGAGTACATCGGGGCGCGCGGCGCGAAGTTCGCCGTGTTCCCCGGGTCCGCGCTGTTCAAGAAGCCGCCCCGCTGGGTGATGTCGGCCGAGCTCGTCGAGACGTCCCGGCTGTGGGGCCGGATCAACGCCAAAATCGAGCCCGAGTGGGTCGAGCCGCTCGCCGGGCACCTGGTGAAGCGCAGCTACAGCGAGCCGCACTGGTCGAAGAAGCAGGCCGCGGTCATGGCGCGCGAGAAGGTCACCCTCTACGGCGTCCCGATCGTCGCGGACCGCCGCGTCAACTACGGCTCGATCGACCCGGAGCTGTCGCGCGAGCTGTTCATCCGGCACGCGCTCGTCGAGGGCGACTGGGAGACCCACCACAGGTTCTTCCACGACAACCGGGCCCTGCTCGACGAGGTCGAGGAGCTGGAGCACCGCGCCCGCCGCCGCGACATCCTCGTGGACGACGAGACGCTGTTCGACTTCTACGACGCCCGGATCCCCGCGGACGTCGTGTCGGGCCGGCACTTCGACGCCTGGTGGAAGAAGGCGCGCCGCACCGACCCCGACCTGCTCGGGTTCGAGAAGTCGATGCTCATCAACGACTCCGCCGACGGGGTCAGCGAGGCCGACTACCCGGACGTGTGGAAGCAGGGCCCGCTGCGGCTGCGGCTGACGTACCAGTTCGAGCCGGGCGCGGACGCCGACGGCGTGACCGTCCACATCCCGGTGCAGGTCCTCAACCAGGTCCGCCCGGACGGCTTCGAGTGGCAGGTCCCCGGCCTGCGCGCCGAACTGGTCACCGAGCTGATCCGGTCGCTGCCCAAGCAGCTGCGGGTCAACTTCGTGCCCGCGCCCGACTACGCCCGCAAGGTCCTCGACCGGGTCGCGCCGCGCAGCGAACCGCTCCTGGACGCGCTGGAGCGCGAGCTGACGGCGCTGACGAGCGTCCCGGTGGCGCGGGAGGCGTGGGACCCCTCGCGCCTGCCCGCCCACCTGCGGATCACGTTCCGCGTCGTCGGCGGCGAGCCCGGCCGGAAGGGGGCGCGCACCCTCGGCGAGGGCACCGACCTGGACGAGCTGAAGCGCCGCCTCGCGGGCAAGGTGCGGGGGACCCTGGCGAAGGCGGCGTCGACCGTCGAGCGGACCGGCCTCACCGACTGGACGATCGGCGAGCTGCCCCGCACCTACGAGCGGAAGCAGGCGGGGTACGACGTCAAGGCGTACCCGGCGCTGACCGACGAGGGCGACGCCGTCGCCGTCCGCATGTACGAGACGGAGGCCGAGCAGCGCCGCGCGATGTGGCGCGGCACCCGCCGCCTCGTCCTGCTGAACGCGCCGTCGCCGGTGAAGCTCATCCAGAGCCGCCTCACCAACCAGGGCAAGCTGGCGCTCAGCCACAACCCGCACGGCTCGACCGCCGCGCTGTTCGACGACTGCGTCACCGCCGCCGCCGACCTGCTCATCGCCGAGGCGGGCGGGCCCGCCTGGGACGAGGCCGGGTTCCGCGCCCTGCACGACCGGGTCCGCGCCGACCTGCACGACGCGACGGCGCGGATCGTCGCGCAGGTCGAGCGGATCCTGGCCGAGGCGCACGAAACCGACCGCCGCATCCGCGGGACGAAGAGCATCACGCTCGTCCCGGCGCTGTCGGACGCGCGCGGCCACCTGGAGTCGCTGGTGCGGCCCGGGTTCGTCACCGCGACGGGCGCGGCGCGGCTGCCCGACCTCGTCCGCTACCTGCGCGCCCTGCAGGCCAGGCTCGACAAGCTGCCGGAGAACCCGAACCGGGACCGGCTGCTCGCGGGGCAGGTCGAGGCGCTCAAGGAGGAGTACCGCCGGACGCTGCAGCGGCTGCATCCGGCGCGCCGCGAGGACGAGCCGGTGCGGCACGTCCGGTGGATGATCGAGGAGTTCCGGGTGAGCCTGTTCGCGCAGCAGCTCGGGACGCGCTACCCCGTGTCGGACAAGCGCATCCGGAAGGCCATGGCGCAGCTGTGACCCGCGTCCTCCGCCCCGGGCGCCGGGGCGGGGGGCGCCGGATCACGCCTGGGCGGAGGCGAACATCTCCAGGTGGCCGCACTTGCGGCACCGGTGCGCGTCGATGCGCCAGCGGTCCTTGCCGAAGCGTTTCGCGCCGCCGAGGACCCCGAGCTTCAGCGGGCCGGGGATCCAGCGGGCGTAGCCCTTGCTGTGCTCGCCGGCGTCCTCGATGAACCCCGGGTCCAGCTCCGCGCCGTCGCACTGCGTGCACCTGATCGCCGTCATCCCGCGATGGTAGGCGGTTGCACCGGTGATCACGCGGCGATACGACTTGACCATGGAGTTGCGGGAGTTCTATCCGGCGGTTCGGCCCCATGAGTCCGGATTTCTCGACGTCGGCGGCGGCGAGGAGATCTACTGGGAGGTCTGCGGGAACCCCGGCGGCAAGGCGGCGGTCTTCCTGCACGGCGGTCCGGGCGGCGGCGTCCTGCCGGACCACCGCCGGTTCTTCGACCCGTCCGCCTACCGGGTCGTGCTGTTCGACCAGCGCGGCTGCGGGCGCAGCCGCCCGCACGCCGGGGACCCGTCCGTCCCGCTGGAGCGGAACACGACCCCGCACCTGGTCGCCGACATGGAGCGGCTCCGCGAGCACCTCGGCATCGGCCGCTGGCTCGTCTTCGGCGGAAGCTGGGGCAGCACGCTCGCGCTCGCCTACGCGCAGGCGCACCCCGACCGGGTGACGGAGCTGGTGCTGCGCGGCGTCTACCTCGTCCGCCCCGAGGACGAGGCGTGGGCGTTCGCCCCCGGCGGCGCGGCGCGGCTCTTCCCCGCCGAGTGGGCGGCGTTCCGCGACGCCATCCCGGCGGACGAGCGGGACGATCTCGTCGCCGCCTACGGCCGCCGCATCCACCACCCGGACCCGGCGGTCCGGACGCCCGCGGCCCGCGCGTGGATCGACTGGGAGACGGCGGCCAACACGCTGCTGCCCCTGGCGCCGCCGGACCTGGACGACTCGGCCGTGCTGGCGTTCGCGCGCATCAGCCAGCACTACATCGCCGCCGGCGGGTTCCTGCCGCCCGAGGGCCTCCTCGCGGGCGTCGACCGGATCCGGCACGTCCCGGCCGTCGTCGTGAACGGCCGCTACGACATGAAGACCCCGCCCGACCAGGCGTGGGAGCTGCACCGGGCGTGGCCCGAGGCGGAGTTCCACATCGTCGAGGACGCGGGGCACGGCGGGTCCGAACCGGGCGTCCGGCACCGGCTGATCGAGGCGACCGACGCCTTCCGGCCCTGACCACGGGACGTCGCGGCGGCGGCGGGGCGGCGCCCGGGCCGTCCGGTCGGCGGCCCGGGCCGTTTTCCGTCGCCGGGTGCGTCGTGGCGGCCCCACAACTGCCACCCAAGTCACTGCGGCCACGCCGACTAGTGCGTATCGTTCATTCCATGCCTAACAGCCAAGAGCGCGACAATAGCGGCCCGCAGGAGACGGCCGCGACGTCTTCTGCCGCGGTCCCCCGGGGACCGGGCGGCGACGTCGGCGCGTCCGGGGGATCGGGGGAGACCGCGGTGGCCCGCATGGGAGACCCCGTCGCGGTGTGGCCGTGCGCGAACTGCGGGCGCCCCGTGCCGCAGCCGGTCGGAGCGACCCGCGTCGTCCGCTACTGCCAGGACGACGACGGCACGTGCGCCCGCGAGGCGCGCGAGCGCCGGGAGCGCGGCCGGGACGCCCCGGGCCTCACCGGGCACGTCGCCTCCACCTGGGAGATGGTCGAGCGGCTGGAGAAGGCCGCCGACGTGCTCGCCGAGTCGCTGACCTCCGAGCTGAGCGTCGCCGGGGTGGAGCGGCGCGTCGCCGAGGTGCGCGCCGAGGCCGCCCGCGAGCTCGCCGTCGCGCAGAGCGAGCGGGACGCGTCGCAGCGCCGGGCCGAGGAGGCGTGGCAGGAGGCGACGTCCGCCCGCAACCGCGCGGAGAACGCGGAGCGGGACGCCGAGCGGGCCCGCGAGGAGGCCAGGCTCGCGACCGCCAAGCGGGACGCCGCCCAGCAGGCATGGGAGGAGGCGCACCAGATCGCGCAGCAGTCGATGACCGCGAAGCTGGCCGCCGAGAGCGAGCGGGACCGCGTCGCCGCCCGCGAGGCCGAGCTGCTGGCGGCGCTGGAGAGCGCCCGGGCCGAGCTCGTCGAGCTGCACGCCAAGGTGTCGGAGGCGGAGAGCGGCGCCGAGGCGCAGCGCGTCGAGGCGGCCGTCGCCAAGCAGGGCGCCGAGGACCTGCGCAACGCGATGCGGGACGCCGAGGCGCAGCGGCAGCGCGCGATGCAGGCCGCCAGCAAGGCGGAGGCCGAGCGCAGCGCCGCGCTGCGCGCCCAGTCCGAGGCCGAGGCCGAGGTCGTCCGCGTTCAGGCCCGCGCCGACGAGGCCGTCAAGGAGCGCGACGCCGCGCACGCGCAGGCGCAGGCCGCGGCGGCCGAACGGGACGAGCTGACCGGCCGGCTGAACGACCAGGCGACGCAGCTGCGGCAGCTGTCGCAGTCGGTCGCCGACCAGCAGGCCGCGCTCACCGCGCTGGCCGAGGAGCGCGACGCGGCCCGCGCCGAGGCCGACCGCGCCCGCCGCCAGGTGGACCAGTTCACCCAGGGCACCCTGTCGCCGGGCGCCCCGCAGGGCGGCCGGCTGCAGAGCGGGCAGATGCAGAGCACCGCCATGCAGAACGGCGCGCCCCCGCACGGCCCGCAGGTGCCGGGCATGCCCCCGGGCCCGCCGCCGATCGGCGGCCCCGTCCAGGGCGGCACCGGGCCGCACGGGGCCCCGGCCGCCGCCTCCTACCCGCTGCCCGGCCAGAACGGCGCGCCGACCGGAGCCCAGAACGGACTCCAGGCCGATCAGGGCCGCGCCGTGAACGGCTCGGACCGGGAGGACCCCCTGTTCACCGGCCCGTGACCCGCGCCCGCGGGCCCGCCCGGCGGCACGGACGCCCGGCCGCCGGGCCCCGGATCAGCTCCCGAACCGCTCCGGGTCGATCTCGATCCAGATCTGCTCGGCGCGGCCCAGCAGCCGGCCGTCCGCCCCGTACAGCGCCGTCGCCGTGTGCGTCTTGCGGCCCTCGCGGCTGCGCGTCGCCCCCATGACGACGCAGCGCTCCCCGGCGGCGGGCACGTCGGACACCTGCGCGGTCATCGTGCCGAGCACCGCCGGCCGGGCGGCGACGTCGAACGACCAGGCGCCCGGGCAGTCCAGCGCGGCCCACACCAGCTCCCGCGCGGGAGCCTCCTCGGGCGTCCACGGCGCCGCGACCGTGTCCTCGGCGACCGCCCCCGGCTCCAGCCGCAGCCCGTCGCCGGGCTCGCGGTCCGGGCCGCACACGAAGCAGCCGGGGAACGGGTTGTTCCCCGCCGCCCGGTACTTCTCCGCGGCCAGTTCCGCCTCCTCGAACGGGACGCCCGGGACCGGCGGCACCACGATCGCGCCCGCCAGCGCCTCGGCGACCAGCCGCTCGCCGTCCCACAGCCGGACGCTGTGCCACCGCTCGTCCTCCGCCGTCACGGTCAGCTCGGTGTCCAGCGGCGGAGGCCGCCGCAGGGTCACCGTGACGGTGTCGGTGGGCACCCGCTTCGCCAGGAGCCCCGCCACGTAGCCGCCGTTGCCCGACTCGTCCGGGCCGTGGAACCGTCTCTCGATGATCACTTGCCGTTTCCCCCGTGCTCACGATCCACCCCAAAAACGGGACCGATCATAATGAGCCGGTCGGACGTCCGAAGCGCCGACCCCGTCCGCGACGGCGGAACGGTCCGGCGGGCGGCGGCCGGACGGCGGGCGGCGGCTCAGACGGCGCGCGACGGCTGCGGGCGGCCCGGCCGGGTGGTGAAGAAGACCGACAGCGACCCCCGCAGGCGCGCCCGGACGGTCTCCTCGTCCACGGGCCCGTCCGGGCGGACGGGCGTGCGGTCCAGGGCGCGGGCGATGAGCCGGTCGACGTTGCGGTCGGCGACGAGCACCGAGCACGTGTCGCACGCGTACCACGGGTACAGCATGTTGAGGACGGCGACCGCGGTGTCGTCGTCCGACAGGTGCGTGGTGTCCAGCTCGACCTCGAACATGTCGGTGTCCTCGGGGTCGAGCGTGGGGTAGTACAGCCAGCTCGTCTCCGGGCCCCCGCAGAAGTCGCACGCCCGGTCCTGCGCGGCGGGCTCGCCCACCGCGAGCTCCAGCTCGTGGTCCCACGGCTCCACCCTGCGGTTGTGGCGGTAGCCGACGCCGTCGAGCGATCCCTCGCGGTTGTGCGTGACGTCGTGCACCTCGCCGCCGCAGCGGGCGCACATGAAGCCGATGTCCTCCATGTCCCTCCCCTGATCGCTGAGGCACCGGCTCTCACAGTATCCGTCCGGAGGCTCCCGTTGTACCCGGGTGCCGGGCGGTGCGGATAAGTTGGAGATCTTCCCCGACGCCCGCGCCCGGCGATCCCGGCCTCCGCCCGCGTCCGTCCCGCTCCGGCGCGCCCCGCGGTCCGCGTCCCCGCGACCCGGTGTTCCATGCCCCTCCCCGCGCGCCCGCACCCTGATCGGAGGTCCCGATGCCCCCCGCCGCGCCCGGTGTCGTCCTGAACGCCGACAAGATCGATCTGGTCCGCGAGCGCCGGCTCCTGCTCGACCGGGTGAGCATGACGGTGCTGCGCGGTGAGCACTGGGCGCTGCTCGGCCCGAACGGCGCCGGCAAGAGCACCCTGCTCGGCATCCTCGGCGCCTACACCCATCCCACGCGCGGCTCCGCCGAGATCCTCGGCCACCGCCTCGGCCGCGTCGACGTGCAGCGGCTCCGCAGGATGATCGGCCACGTCAACCCCCGGCACCCGCTGGAGTCGGCGCGGACCGTCCGCGAGATCGTCCTCACCGGCGCCACCGGCACGATCGAGCCGGTGCCGCGCTGGGCGCCGTCCGCCGGCGAGCTGCGCCGCGCCGACGAGCTGATCGCGCTGCTGGGCCTGGCGCACCGCGCCGACGCCCGCTGGCCGAACCTGTCGCAGGGGGAGCGCGGCCGGTCGCTGATCGCGCGGGCGCTGCTGCCCGACCCGCCGCTGCTGCTCCTCGACGAGCCCGCCACCGGCCTGGACGTCGCCGCGCGCGAGCGGCTGCTCGCGAGCATCGACCGGCTCCGCGCGGACCGGCCCGACCTGGCGACCGTGCTCGTCACCCACCACCTGGAGGAACTGCCGACCAGCACCAGCCACGCGCTGCTCCTGCGGGAGGGGCGGGTACTGGCGTCCGGGGCCGCCGCGGACGTGCTCACCACCGAGGCCGTCAGCGAGTGCTTCGACCACCCGATCACGATCACCCGGCACGGCGGCCGCTGGGCCGCGACCGCCGGGCCCGCCGGGCCCGCGTAGCCGCCGCCCCGCCGGTCGGCCCGCCCGTCAGCCCGCCGCGACCCGGTGCCGGGCCAGGTGCGCGAGGACCGACTGGTTCGCCTCCCAGCCGTCCGGGAACTTCACCGGGACGCCCAGGTGGACGGGCTCGGCCGACGGGTGGGCGTCCAGCAGCTCGGGGATGCCCGCCCGCGCCACCACGATGCACGCGTGCCGGTGCCGCGACGCCAGCACGCACAGCCGCCCCGACTCCAGGTGGAACGCGGTGGCGTCGCGGCGGCCCGACAGCGGGTGCAGGACGACCGTGACGTCGTACTCGCGGCCCTGCAGGCGGTTCGCGGTGTCGACGGTGATCCCCGCGCCGTGCGGGCCGAGCGCCGCGCGGATCGCGGTGACCTGGTCGCGGTGCGCCGCGCCGATCGCGACGCGCGCCGCGTCCACCTGCGCCGTCCCCTTCTCCGAGTGCGCGACCGGGCCGCGCTGCAGCAGCCGGACGGCCAGCGCCGCCGTCGCCCGGACCGCCTCGGAGTCGGTGCGCAGCGTGTGCCGCGCGGGCAGCTCGAACAGCGCCCAGCCGGTGGCCGCGGCCTCCTCCAGCGCCCGGTCGTAGGTGGTGCCCATGCCGCCCGCGGAGAACTCGAGCCGCCGGTCGTCCGGGCCCGTCCCGGCCCGGAACGGGGTGAACGGGTAGAAGGCGTCCGCTACGACCGGCGCCGCCGACGCCGGCAGCCGCCACGACACCGGCAGCCGGTGGACCGGAAGGTCCGGATTGTGGGCGAGCAGGACGGACACGGCGCTGCGCATCGGGTCCCATGCGAGGCCCGCCCAGCGCTCCACCTCGACCGTGGAGAACGGGTCGAGCTGGCCGGGGTCGCCCACGAACAGCGCCCGCTCGAACCGCCCGGCGATGCGCAGCAGCATGTCCGAGCGCATCTGGTACGCCTCGTCGACGATCGCCCACGGCCACGAGCCGTCCGACAGCGTCGCCCACTTCGCGGCCGTCGCGATCACCACGGCCTGCTCGGCGAGATCCCCCGCCTTCTGCCGCACCTGCACCTGCGGATGGGCCAGCACCCGCTCGGACGGCACGTACTGCGACGCCGACAGGCGGCCGATCGTCAGCCGCGGATGCGCGTCGGCGATCCGCTCGATGAGGTCGTCGACCTGCTCGTTCGTCTGCGCGACGATCATCAGCCGCTCGCCCGCGTCCGCCAGGTGCCCGGCGGCCCGCACCACCAGCGTGGACTTGCCCGCGCCGGGCGGGGAGTCGACGACGACGCCGCGGTGGGCGCCCGACAGGTCCGCCAGGACGGCGTCGACGACGTGGGCCGCCGCCTTCCCCGGGTCCTCCGCCGGGGCCCCGGCGGCCCCTCCGTCCGGACGTCCCGCGGGCGCGGGGGCGGGCGACGGCACCGGCGTCAGGCGGCGCGTCCCCGGCGCGATCCGGTCCGTCGTCTCGCCCGTGGTCATGACCATTCCTCTTCGGCGTCCTCGTCGGTCGGCACGTAGTCCTCGGGCGGCCCGCCGTGGGTCCACGGCGTGTCCTCCCGGTCGGGGAACTTCGCCTGCCCGAACGAGCCCTCGGTCAGCGACGTGAAGCACACCCGCTCGCCCACCTGCGGGACCACGCCGGGCTCCGGGGTGAGCTTGCGGCCCATCCCGCCGGTCAGCTCCAGCAGCACGCCCCCCGTGCCGAACTCCACGATCCTCCCCTTCAGCGCGGGCCGCGCCGCGTTGCACACGGTCGTGCCGACGTCGAGCCGGACCGGGTCCTCGGTGGAGACCCGCAGGTACGGGCGCAGCTTCGGCCGCTTGCCGGTCTCGTCCAGGCGGGTCGGGTCGCACTCGGTGACGACGCCGCCGAACGCCTGCCCGGACAGCCGGTGCTCGGCCATGACCAGCGGGTCGTCGAACGCCCGCTGCGCCTCGTAGGCGTCCTGCGCGCGCTCCAGGTCGTGCAGCCGCCGCGCCGCCCGGACGGGCGTGTCGCGGCGCGCCTGAGGATACGCCTCGCCGAACGTCTGGTGGTAATACGTGAACGCGTCGCGGTCGCGCTCCCAGCGGCGCGGGACGCTCGCGCCCTCCGGCAGCGCGCGCAGCACATCGGCCGCCCGCCACATCAGGTCCCAGGTGGGGGTGAGCTGGGACGCGACGGCGGCGCGCAGCCGCTCCTCGGCGCGGGGCGCGCCGTTCGACCGGTCGTAGGCGGCGATGGCGGGCGCGAGCACCTCGTTGTCGAACGTCGGGTCGGTCGACGGCCCCGCCGGCGGGCACGTCACCGGGTCCTCGGCGCGGGCGGCGGCGGCCGGGCCGTCCATGCCGTCCGGCGGGTCGATCCAGCCGAGCAGCGCCGCGAGGTTCCCGTCCTCCAGGGAGCTCTGCCCGGTCGCCCAGTGCAGCCGCAGCGCCTCCGTCATCGCCAGCAGCAGCGACGACCCGGGATGGTCGTACCGGTCGGCGAACCAGGTCAGCCACCGGCCGAGCACCGGCACCGCCGGGTCCACCGCGTAGGGGCCCTCCGTGCTGCGGAACCGGGTGGAGCGGCCGAGCAGCCGCAGGAACGTGACGCCGCCGCGGTTCGGCACCAGCACCTGCGGTGCGTCCCCGTACCGGATCCGCTCCTCGATCTCCCCGGACTTGGCGGCGGACCTGCTCGGCGCCAGCGTCTCCACCGGGCCGCGGCTGGTCTCGATGTGGTTCAGGACGAGCTTGGCGGCCTCGGCGGCGAACGCGAACCGCAGGTCACGGTTGCGCGGCTGCGGGACGACCAGCAGCGACGGGTCGTCCCGGTCGCTGCCCAGCATCATCGCCAGCGGCGCCGCCGCCTCCCCGGCGAGCCGCAGCGGGATCAGCACCAGCGGCGCCGCCGAGACGTGGCAGTGCCGCACGGTGGCGAGCGGCTGCGCGAGCCCGGCGGCCGCCGCCTGCAGGCGGGCGAGCGAGGACAGCGCGCTCATGTGCCGATCACGCGGCGCCCTGCGCCGCTCCGGCCAGTGCCTCGGCGCGCAGCCGGGCGGCGGTGCGCAGCTGCTCGGCGGTCTCGGCCAGGTCGTCGGAGGGCGTCAGCACGCCGTCGGCGAGCGCCAGCGCGGTCCCGATGGCGTCCACGCCGCCGAGGTCGTCGCGGACCGAGCGGCCCAGCGCGCCCGTCGCCCCGCACGCCCGCGCCTCGTCGCGGCAGAACAGCGCCATCTCGCAGCCCGCCATGCACTCGGGCGCGTACCGCGCCTCGACCGCGCGCACCGACTCGGCGAGCGCGTCGCCGGGCTCGAACGTCAGGTCGTCCGGGAGCGCGTCCAGAATGCGGTCGATGCGGGTGATCCGCGCGAGCTGCCGCCGCAGGACGGCGAGCTGCGGGCGGACGTCCAGCGGCGTCGCCGTCGGCCGGTTCGAGAAGTTCTCCGGGCACACGAGGAACACCTCGTGCGACACGCGCGCCGGGTCGTGCCCCAGCTCCTCCACCAGGCGCCGCAGCGCCAGCACGTACACCGCCGACTGCCGGGCCGCCGCCGCGACCTGCTCCGGCTCGGCCTGCCCGTCGACGACCGCGAACGACTTGATCTCGATCACGTGCAGGCGCCCGGCGAGCTGGAACGCGATGACGTCCGGCTCCAGGTAGGCGGGCTGCCCGGCGATGTCGAGGCGCAGCAGCGGGTGGTCGAACAGCGTGCCCTCGCCGGACTCCAGCGCGCGGGCGATCAGCCGCCGCGTCCGGATGTGCCGCAGCTCGCGGCCCTCGTTGCCCGCGACCACCTCGAGGTCGTCGTAGGCGACCTCCGGGACGGCGAGCCCGAGCCGGTCGCGCAGCAGCGTCAGCAGCTCCGCGCACCCGTCGGCCTTCACCTGCGCCTCGAACGCGTTGCCGCGCGTGATCGCGAACTGCGACTGGCCGAACGGCGCCGGGAACCCGAGCGCCCGCGCCACCGCGTCCTTGTCGACGCCCGCCGCGTCCATCACCCCGCGGCGGGCGCAACCGGGATTGCCGGTCAGCGCGGCGATCGTGCGTGCGTCGTGGTTGCGCGGGGGAGCGCCGCCGCGCAGCCGGTCCAGGTCCGGCGCGGTCTCGGTCATCGGTCCGTCTCTCCATTGACGGCAGGGCGCCGTGGGGCGTCCTGCAGGGCCCGCAGCCGGCTGCCGAACAGCCGTTCCGCGTCGTCGAGCCGGTCCAGGGCGCGCCCGGCGGCCGACTCGCGCCGCCGCCGGTCCGCCTCCCGGTGCACCTCCAGCTCCTCCCGGGCGGCCTCGGCGAGCACGGCCGGATCGACTGTACCGACCGTACCGTCGACCGCACCGGGAATGTTGGACGCGAAACGCCACAGCAGCCGCTGCACGTCGGGGTTCGGTTCGCCGCGTCCGGTCCGCCGGGCATCGGCGTGCTCGGCCAGCCGGATCGCGGACGTCAGGAAATCGGTGCGCGGGCTCAGCGGGCCCACGATGCGGCGCTCCAGCGGCCACGTGCTCACGGTGAGCAGGCCGCGGGCGGGGGCGAGCAGGTCCGCGGTGAGCGCGGCGCACAGGTAGTACGGCCGGGCGTACGGCGCGGTGCGGAACGAGCGCTCCTCGTCGCGGCGCAGGCTCGACAGGCGGCCCGCCGCGATCTCACCGGGGAAGAACGCCGCGTAGACCGTTCCGACGAGCTTGGGGGCGGACGGGACGCCGAGCAGCGTCAGCGCCTGGTGCACCTGCTCGCGGACCGGCAGCAGGCCCCGCCGCGAGCCCTTCCCGGTGGCCTTCGCGCCCTTCGCGCCGCTCTTGGCCGAGCCTTTCGCGGAGCCCTTCGGCGCCCCCTTCGCGCGCCCGCCCTTCCCGGACGCCGCGGCCGCCGTCCGTCCGCCGGACGGACGGAGCGGCGCGGTGCGGCGGCCGACCGGGTCCCCGGCCTCGGCCGCGTCGGCGCCGTCGCTGTCGCCGTCGCCGAGGACGAGATCGTCCCAGGCGTCCTCGGCGGACCGCAGCTCGCCGCGCAGCTCGCGGGCGGCCCGCCGGTCCCCGGCCGCCATCGCCCGGCGCACGCCCGCGCGCAGCTCGGTGATGCGGGCCTCGAGCGCGTCGGGGGTGGACGGGCCGGGGGAGCGGGACATGCGGCAGACGGTACAGGAGGTCCCAGACAATTCCAGAGTTTTCCAGTATTTCGGCGCGTTATCCGGCAGTGTTCCCGAGATGTCCGGGAGAAAGGCTCGGCCTGCGCCGCACCAGCGGATACCGCCGGAGAAGGTGACGGCGGAACACGGCGCCCGGCAGGACGCGCCGGGCCCCGTCCCCGTCACGCGCCTCGGCCCACGTCATGCGGATCGGCGACGGCGCGGGCCGCGCGGGAGGCGGGTCGACGGACGAGGAGACCGTCCCCGCATCCCGCGTCCAGCGCCCCCCCGCAGCCGGCCGGTACCCGTCCGCCGTGCTCACGGCCATCGGCGCCACCGGGGAGGACGTGGTCAGCGGGTGTCGCGGCGGAGCGGATGCCCCTCCGGCACCTCCACGATAACGATCTTGACGCCCGCCGGGTCCTCGATCCACATCTCCACCAGCCCCCACGGCTCCTCCCGGGGCTCCCGGACGATCCGCGCCCCGGCCGCGGCGAGCCGTTCGTGCTCCGCCCGCACGTCCCGCACCTGGAGCCAGATCATCGCCGCCGACCCGTCCCCGGCGGCGCCGTGCCCCGACACCTCCAGGAACCCGGAGCCGAGGAAGAACACGACGCCGGGGGAGTCGGGCGGGCCGAACTCCCGGTAGACGGCGAGCCCCAGGACGTCCCGGTAGAACCGCTGGCTGCGCTCCGCGTCCGCCGGGCGGAGCAGGATCCGGCTGCTCAAAACCTCCATGCACCCATCCTCGCCCGGCGCCCGTCCCGCCCCGGAACCGGGCCCCGTTTCGGGGCGGGACCGCCTCCGGAGCGGAACGGGTCAGCCGGGGAAGCTGGCGTGGTAGGTCGCGGCCATGTCCGCGTCGCCGTGGCCCTGCTCGATCGCGCGGCGGAACCGCTCGCCCGCCGCGTCGTTGACGTCGACGCGGATCCCGGCGGCCGCGGCGGCGTCGTGGATGATGCGGGTGTTCTTCTCGGCGGTCCGGACGGCGAAGCTCGGCGCGAGCTCGTCCTCCACGATCGCCTTCATCTTCGTCTGCAGGTACGCGTTGTCGAGCGGACCGCCGGTGAGGACCTCCCCGAGCAGGGCCGGGTCGAGCCCGAGCGCCCGGGTCAGCGCCACCGACTCGGCGATCACCGAGGTCAGCGAGATCGCGTAGCCGACGGCCGCGAGCTTCAACCGGGTGCCCGCGGCGGCCGCACCGTCCTCGTCCAGCCACAGCGTCCGGCTGCCGAGCGTGCCGAACACCGGCTCCAGCACCGGCCGCGCCTCCTCCGGCCCCGCGGCCAGCACGATCAGGTTGCCCTGCTCGGCGGGCTGCTTGGTGCCCTGGACGGGCGCGTCCACGAACGTCACGCCGTGCTCGCCGGCCAGGGCCGCCAGCCGCGGCACGTCCGCCACGGCGACGGTGCCCATCTGCGCCCAGACCTGCTCGGCGCGCAGGCCCGGCGCCGCGTCCGCCATGACGGCCAGCGCCGTCTCGCCGTCCCCCAGGATGGTGATGACCACCTCGGCGCCGGTCACCGCCTCGGCCGGGGACGCGGCCACGGCGGCGCCGTCGGCCCGCAGCGGCTCGGCGCGGGCCGCCGTCCGGTTCCACACCGTGACGCGGTGGCCGTCGCGCAGCAGGGTGCGGGCCATCGCGGTGCCCATGATCCCGGTTCCGAGCAGAGCGACTTCGGTCATGATCGTCTCCTATCTGAACTGAGCGGTACGAAGATCATGCGGCATCGGCGGCGTGCCGCGGCGCGCGGCGTGCGTCCGGCCGCGCCCGCCGATGTCAGCCGTAGGCGTGCCCGTCGCCCGGGACGTCCGCGCCCGCCTCGGCGGCCGGACCGTCCCCGGCGCCCGGCGCGTACGGGGCGGCGAACGCGTCGAGCGTCCGCTCCAGATGGGCCGACCACCAGGTGACGAGCGCCGCGTGGCCGCGCTCCTGCGGCGGTCGTTGCGCCGGGTCCGGCGCGCCGGACCCGGCGGCGCCGTCCTCGCCGAGGTAGCGCTGCCGCAGCGGAGCGACGTCGCACAGCCGCTCCCACCACGCCCGGTGCACCGCCGACTGGATCTGCCCCGCGTCGAGCGGGAACGACGCGCGGTGCCCCCGGACGAACGCCTGCACCCGGTCGAGATCGAGGCCGCGGTCGTCCTCGCCCGCGAATAGCCGCGCCGCCGCCCGCACCACCTCGCCCGCCACCGGGCCCGTCGTGAGACCGTCCCAGCCGAGCACGGCGGTCACGTTTCCCGACCCCCCGTACCGGAGGTTCCCGCCGTGGAACGAGCCGTGCAGGTGCCCGACCGTGCAGACCTCCGCGTCCGGCGGCTGGTGGTCGGCGAACTCCGCCAGCAGCGCCCGCCGCTCCCGCAGCCGCCGCTCCGTCAGCGCGGCGAAGTCGGTGCCGCCGCCGCGCGGGACGGCCGCCAGCAGGGCGTCGATCGCCGCCGCGGCGTCCGCCGCGCGCGGCGCGGGCACCAGCATGCTCTGCTGCACGGGCGGCGTCAGCCGCTCCATCTCCGCGTGCAGCCGGC
Organism: Actinomadura sp. WAC 06369; assembly: GCF_003947565.1. Classification (NCBI taxonomy): domain Bacteria; kingdom Bacillati; phylum Actinomycetota; class Actinomycetes; order Streptosporangiales; family Thermomonosporaceae; genus Actinomadura; species Actinomadura sp. WAC 06369. The sequence goes on from NZ_QHJN01000006.1 coordinate 118,661, forward strand.
CCAGCAGCCCACCGAGCTCCTCGCACTGCGCGAACGTCAGCTCCAGCCCGTCCCGTCCGCGCCCGCCGGCCCACGGGAACAGCTCGTACCCGCGTCCGGCGGCGGTGACGAGCGTCCGGCCGGTCCGCGCCGGGACGGGCGCGAGGACGGGCAGGCCGGCCGCGTCGAGCGCGGCGGTGATCCGGTGCCGGAACAGGATGCGGCGCCGGTCGGGGGCGGGGTGCTCCTTCAGCAGGTACGCGCCGTTCGCGGTGTCGATCCGCCGGGACCGGCGGACGGCGGCGCCGTCCGGTCCGGGGCCGGCGAACCGCGCGTCCGGCCCGAGGTCCCAGCGCCGCAGGAGCCGCGCGGGCGGCCCCGCGTCGCGCCCGGCGCCGTGCCCGCCCGCGGCGGCGTCAGCGGACTGCGACGTCGGCATGTCTGACGTCCGTGCTTCTGACGTCGGCGCTTCTGACGTCGGCACCTCTGACGTCGGCACTGTGCACCTCGGCGGCCTCGGACGGACGGCGGTCGAACGGATGTTCCAGGCCGACGCTACACGGCCCGCCACCGCGGGGAAAGGCGACCGCGCTCAGACGCGCTCGAGGACGACCACGGGGATCTCGCGGTCGGTCTTCGTCTGGTACTCGTCGTACTGCGGCCAGGTGGCGGCCATCTTCCGCCAGAAGGCGGGCTTCTCCTCGGGCGTGGCGGTGCGGGCCCGCGCGGTGAACTTGTCGCCCTTCACCTGCACCCGGACCTCGGGGTTCTCTTGCAGGTTCAGGTACCACAGCGGCGGCTCGTCCGCGCCGCCCTTGGACGCGACCACCAGGTAGGCGTCGCCCTCCGGCTGGTAGATCAGCGGCGTCGTCCGCGGCCGCCCGGTGCGCCGCCCCGTCGTGGTCAGCAGCAGCGTGACCGTCCCCTGCCAGTCGTGGCCCTCCGCGCCGTCGGTCTCCTGGTAGCGGGCGACGTGCTCCTCGCCGTACAGCATCCTGTGCCCCTTCCGTGGCTCCGTGCCGATGCGGACGACCTTCCCCGCCGCCCGCCCGCCGATGCGCGATCCCGGGAACCGGGCCGGTCACAGGTCCCTGAGGACGCCGCTCAGCAGGCCGCCGGTGTCGTCCGGGCGCGCCGCGGTGATGCACAGGTTGTTCATCGCGCGCATGTAGGTGTCGACGTCGGTGGGCTTGTCGAGGTACAGCGCGCTCGTGAGCTGCTCCAGGTAGACGACGTCGGACAGGCCGGGCTCCGCGAACCGCAGGATCGTGAACGGGCCGCCGGCCGCGGCGTGCCCGCCCGCGCCGAACGGCACGATCTGCAGGGTCACGTTCGGCAGCTCCGACATCTCCATCAGGTGCCGCAGCTGGCGCCGCATCACGTCGCGCCCGCCCAGCGGGCGCCGCACGACCGCCTCGTCCACGACCGCCCAGAGCGTCGGCGCGCTGGGCGAGGTGAACCGCTCCTGCCGGGTCGTCCGGACCCAGACCCGCCGCTCGACCTCCTCCTGCGACGCGTCGGGGAACCCGAGGCGGACGACCGCGCGGGCGTAGTCCTCCGTCTGGAGCAGGCCCGGGACGAACTGGAGCTCGTAGGAGCGCAGCAGGGACGCGGCCTCCTCCAGCCCGAGGTACGCCTCGAACCAGTTCGGCAGCACGTCGCCGTACCGGTGCCACCAGCCCGGCGTGTTGGCCTCCTTCGCCAGCTCGAGCATCTGCTCGCGCTCGTCGGGGTCGCTGACCCCGTAGAGGGTGAGCAGATCGGCGACGTCGCGGGTCTTGAAGCCGACGCGGCCCAGCTCCATCCGGCTGATCTTCGAATGCGAGCCGCGGATCTCGTACCCGGCCTGCTCGGTGGAGATGCCGCAGTCCTCCCGGAGGCGGCGGAGCTGCGCGCCGAGCAGGATGCGCAGGACGGTCGGCCCGCCGCGCCGCGGATAGTCGATCAGCCGTCCGGCCGGATCATCTTCGGCCGGAGGAGTCGGAACAGCTGAATCCTGGGGCAAGGGGGTCACCAGCCAGTCGACGGGTCTGCGCGGGGCGGTACGGCACCGCCCTATGTTAGAGGATCGAAGCACGATTTTGGGAAGTACGGAAAAGGCGTCTTCGTAATCTCCCAATCGTGCCGGAACGGGCAGCGCAGCGCGGTGCCGTACGCCTCGAAGTACGGACGGTCCCGCCGTTCGGAGCCGCAGACGATACTCCTCTCGCCTATGCCGCGCCAACGTGTCCCTTCGCCGCACCGATCGCGGAAGGGCGGTTTGGAGCGTGACCACGGGTTCGTTCGGCGCTGTGGGTGGCGGTGCGGCGGCGGACCGTGTCCGGCGCGGCCGGACGGGCGCTCCGGCGCGGCAATTCCGAGCCCGCTTCGGTTGTCGCTTCGGTGGCGGCGCATCACGGATGGCACATGAATTGCCGGTCGTTTCCGGGCGCCGCAGTCGACCAATCGGCGGCGATTTCCGTGCCGTCCGATGCGGCGCGATAATGGCGGGCGTCCGGCGGTCCGCCGAACAATACGCGAGGGCGCGCCGCGGCCGTCCGGGGGGTGCGCCCGGCGGCGGCCGTGCCGCGGGGGAGGCCCGGAAGCGGCTTCACGGGGCGGCGGTCCCGGGCGGGGCCCCGCCCGGGCGTGACCCGGATCTCGTCCGCGTCGCCCCAGGTGCCCGCCGCGGTGACGAAGGTCTCTCCGCGGCCGGGCGTACTTCCGAGGATTCCGGCGTTCACTGGTACGGAGGCGCAGCGCACGCGCGCCGCGAAAGCGGACGGCAGCCATGCCCCGTGCGGCGCTTCGCCCGGATTCCAGCCCATCACCGACCGAATTGGGGGAATCATGAACGCTACCCGTGAGCGACCCGACATCCGGTTCCTCGTCTCGGGCGACGTCACCGCGCACGAGCGCGGCGCGGCCGAACGCGCCGTCGGCGAGGCGCTGGCGGAGGCCCGCGGCGCCGTCACGTCCGTGCAGATCACGCTCAGCGTCGTGGCCGACCCGGCCCTGCCCCGCCCGGCGCTGGCCCGGGCCGTCGTCGAGATCGACGGGCGGGTCGTGCGGGCCCAGGCCGCCGCGCCGCGGCTCGTCGAGGCCATCGCGCTGCTGCGCTCCCGCCTCGCCGTCCGGACGGCGAACCTGCGGGTCGGCTGACCCGGCACCGCCGACGGCGGCGCCCGTGCACCGGACGCCGCCGTCCTCCCGCGGTCCGGGCCCGCGCGGCCCTCAGGCGTCGCGGCGCCGCAGCACCAGCGCCCCGGCGGCCAGCGGCACCAGCGCGTACGCGGCCAGGACGGCCGACGCCGCCACCGGCGGCAGCAGGTGCCCGTAGATGGACGGTTCGGCGCCGCGTCCCGAGATCTGCGCCGGCAGCCCGCTCAGCATCACCGACCCGACCCGCTCGTCCCACGGTGCCGGCAGCTGGAACACCGCCGTGGGCAGCACGTGCCAGACGAGCACCGCGCCCGTGATCGCCCCGGCCGCCGACCGCAGCAGCACGCCGAGGCCCAGCCCGAGCAGCGCGAACACCGCCACCGACGTCCCGGACACGGCGAACCCGGGCAGCTCCTCGACGACCGCCGCGCGCTGGTCGGCGATCGGGCGGTCGCCGACGGCCGGCCGGGAGGCGAGGAACACCCCCACCGTCGTCACCTGCCCCGCGACCAGGCCGACCGCGCCCACCACCAGGGCCTTCGCGGCCAGGAACCGCCCGCGCCCCGGGACCGCGGTCAGGCTCAGCCGCACCATGCCGGTCCGGTACTCCGACGTCACGCTCAGCACCCCGAGGACCGTCAGGCACAGCCCGCCCAC